>NZ_KV815128.1:17657-25968 GCF_001814145.1 Prevotella sp. HMSC073D09
ACGATGCACCTATGGCTTTCCATATCTAATTTTGTTTGGCTATAAGATAGTAATAGAATTTGTGCAAACAACCGCAAACGGCTGGTCCGTTTTGCAGTAGTTTGCACCGTATATCCCTTTGTAGGACATGCCCATTAAAGAAAGCCGTTGTATAAGAAATGTAGGGACTAGCCCTTAACGTCGTTGTACTTATCGCTCCGCGCAAACTGCACGGTGACAAAAGAACATACGTCTTTTATCTTCTTGTTGTTCTTACGGGCATAATCGGCAGCGGCATCAAGCAGTATTTTGCCAATGCCCTTACCCTTGTGTTCGGGCGAAACCACGGTGTGCACGATGGCAAAGTGGTCGGCATCCACCCATTCGTAGCTGATGTAACCCAGTTTTTCTTCGCCTTCTAAGGCCACAAACTCGCCGTTCTGCTCGTTGTTGGTGTGGTTGATTGTCATTGTTTCTATCCTCCTAAAAATTTATTGGCACCGCGAAAGCATGCCATAGTTATTGCTTATTGCGCGCATACGCCCTATATAGATATAAGGTGTAGTGGCATTAGTACAAGCCTACCCCACTTTGGGCGCAGGCTTATTCTCGATGGCGCGCAACACTTTAACGGCATCGCCAACCGTAGGCACGGCCGAAACGTGCATCATTCGGCGGCCTTTTATCTCCTTCAAGTCGCAACGGCGTGGGTTATTGGCGATGTAAGTCAGCACGTTGTCGAAGGCCTTCGACCGATAATAAGCACTGTTGGGGTTGCTAACAAACTGCATGAGCATGCGCCCTTGTTTAAGCATTATCTTCTCGCAACCTAATCGTTTGCCAATACGTCGCAAAGCCACCACTTGCATCAGCTCCTCGCCTTGCGGCGGAACAGGCCCGAAACGGTCTACAAGCCTATTGCGATAGGCATCCAATTCGTTGTCGCTCTCAATGTTGTCTAGCTCGCGATAAAGCAACATCCGTTCGCTGCTACCTGGCACGTAGTTGTCGGGGAAATACATTTCAAGGTCGCTTTCCAAGGCGCAGTCTTCCACAAATTGGTCGCCACCCACCTCTTCTCCTTGCTCAATACTCTCCGCATATAGGTCGGCAAACTCGTCGTTACGCAGTTCGGTAACGGCTTGCGACAGTATTTTCTGATACGTTTCGTAGCCCAAGTCTTCCATAAAGCCACTCTGTTCGGCACCAAGCAGATTGCCTGCCCCACGAATATCAAGGTCTTGCATGGCGATGTTAAAGCCGCTGCCTAAGTCTGAGAACGTTTCGAGTGCCTCTAAGCGGCGTCGGGCGTCGGGCGTTAAGGCCGAAAGGGGTGGCGCCAGCAGGTAACAAAAGGCCTTACGGTTGCTCCTACCTACGCGTCCACGCATTTGATGCAGGTCGCTTAGTCCCACTTTGTGGGCATGGTTCACGATAATGGTGTTGGCATTGGATATGTCGATGCCGTTTTCGATAATCGAAGTGGAGAGCAACACATCGTATTCGTGGTTCATAAAGTCGATAAGCGCGTTCTCCAAATCTTCTGGTTTCATTTGTCCATGTGCTATAACCACACGGCAATCGGGCACATGCTTGCGTATGATGTTGGCCAATTCGGGGAGATTTGCTATTCGGTCGTTCACAAAATACACCTGTCCGTTGCGGCTCATCTCGAAATTGATGGCCTCGGCAATGAATGCGCCGTCGAATGTTGCTATCTCTGTGTGTATGGGATGGCGGTTTGGAGGTGGCGTTCGCATTACGCTCATGTCGCGCGCACCCATCAATGAAAACTGCAACGTGCGCGGAATGGGCGTGGCCGACATGGTGAGCGTGTCGACATTGGTTTTAAGTGTGCGCAGCTTTTCTTTGGTAGACACGCCGAACTTTTGCTCTTCGTCGATGATAAGCAGCCCCAGGTCGTGCCATTTTACGGTCTTTCCAATAAGCTTGTGCGTGCCAATGATGATGTCTATCTTGCCTGCGGCGAGGTCGTCTAGCACTTGTCGGGTTTGTTTTGCCGAACGAGCGCGCGACAAATAGTCGACCCTTACGGGCAAATTCTCTAATCGTTTGCTGAAAGTTTTGAAGTGTTGGAAGGCCAAAACCGTTGTTGGAACCATCACGGCCACCTGTTTAGAGTCGCATGCGGCCTTAAACGCGGCGCGTATGGCCACTTCGGTTTTGCCAAAACCCACGTCGCCGCACACCAGGCGGTCCATTGGGCGGGCGCGTTCCATATCGGCCTTCACCTCGGTTGTGGCTTTCAACTGGTCGGGCGTGTCGTCGTAAAGGAAACTTGCTTCTAGTTCGTGCTGCATAAACGAGTCGTGACTGAATGCAAACCCGCGTTCGGTGCGCCGCTTGGCATAAAGCTTTATCAAGTCGCGGGCAATATCCTTGATACGTTTCTTGGTTTTCTCTTTCAAGCGTTCCCAAGCCCCCGTTCCTAGTGTAGAAAGCCTTGGCTGCTCGGTGGCCGTACCTTTACGATAGCGCGAAATCTTGTATAACGAATGGATGGAAACGTCTACCTTATCGTTGTTTTGGTAAACGATGCGTATCATCTCTTGATACGAGTTGCCAGTGGGTACGCGAACCAGGCCGCCAAACTTGCCGATGCCGAAGTCTACATGCACGATGAAGTCGCCCGGTTCCATCTCTTGCAACTCTTTCATCGTTAACGCTAGCTTGCCGGCGCGTGCGCGTTCGCTTTTGAGATTGTACTTGTGGAAACGGTCGAATATCTGGTGATCGGTGAAAAAGCAGATGCGAAGGTCGTTATCCACATATCCTGCATGCAAAGTAAAGTCGCCTGCCGACTCCATTTTTAGTGGTGCAGCCGACTTTTGCTCGGCTGTAAGGATGTCGCGAAGGCGTTCTTGCTGCTTTTTACTGTCGGCCAAAAGCACCAATCGGTAGCCTTGCAGCTGATAGTCTTCGAGTGTTTGGCGCAGCAAGTCGAAGTTTTTATGAAACAGGGGCTGTGCCGAAAAGTGGAAAGCAATGGTGGCTTGAACCTCGTCTGGCGGCTTACTACCAATGTAAATGTGCCTAAATGCGGCGGCATCGTGGGCAAATTGGCTGGCGGTGAGCAGCTGCAACTCTTTTTGCATGGCGGCCCGTATCTGCTGTTGTTCCACCTCGGTGGCACCATCTAGCTGCGCCTCCAATGCTTGATGGGCAAAACCCTCGTCGTAAATGCGCGCTATTGTGTCGCGAACGTAGCCAAAATCTTTCATCACGAGCAGGGCATCGGGAGGCAAAAGCGTTAGGAACGACACCTTTTCGTTGGCCTGCCGCGCTAGTTCGGGAACAATTTCAACGGCTTCGCGTTTGTCTTTCGACAGCTGATTTTCTACATCGAAGGTGCGAATGGTGTCGATTTCGTCGCCGAAAAAGTCAATGCGGAAAGGCAATTCGTGACTGTACGAGTAGATGTCTACAATGCTACCGCGTACGGCGAACTGCCCAGGTTCGTACACATAGTCCACCTCGCGGAAGTCGAAAGCCCGCAAAGTTTTCACCATTTGCACAACATCTATGGTCTGCCCCACGCTTAACCGCAACGTACGTTCGTCTAACCGCTGCTTTGAAACAACCAATTCGCTCAGTGCATCGGGTGCGCAAACCACGTAAGTGGGCCTTTCGGCAGCAAGACGAGCCAACACCTCGGTGCGCAATATCTCGTTGGCAGCATCGCGTTGTCCGTATTTTACGGCGCGCCTGTACGATGAAGGGAAGAACAACACATCGTTCTGCCCCATCAGTTGCACCAAGTCTTGGTAGAAATAGCCTGCCTCGTCGGCATCTTGCAGTACGAAAAGGGTGGTTTGGGGACGGCGTTGCGCCATGCCCGAAAAGAAAACAGGCGCAGTGGAGGCTACCAAACCTTGGAGAAAGATGCGGCGAATGGCTGCATCGGCAAGGGTTTTGTGGAGTGCGGCAGCCTGCGGTTGTCCTGAATATATTTGTTGGAGGTTCATCGACATGCGATTAATTTGAGTGTCTGATGTGGTGAGTTTATAACCTTATGAGTACGTGAGTGCGTGAGTTTATGTGTTTGAGCGTTCCTGCGTTTGTGGATGATTGCACATCTGTTTGTGGGTTGTGACTGCATAATATTGTATTGAGCACTTACAGACTGAGTAAATGATGAAGTTAAAAACTCACGAACTCATCATCTTACACACCCATAATGCCATGAAAAGGAGTGGAAGCCACAGGGGCCATTCCACTCCTTTCCATCCACAAGCCAATTTGGTCATTGTTGTATTTTAGGATATTTTCGGGTCCATCCGTCGAGCCTCAACCGCATAACGCCGAAGAAAGCCTCGCCGAAAATGCCGCCACTCATCTTGCTTGTTCCCTCGCGGCGGTTGACAAATATCACTGGAACTTCTTTTATCTTAAAGCCAATCTTATAAGCGGTGTACTTCATTTCTATTTGGAAACCATAGCCTTTGAAACGCACTTCGTCGAGCGGGATGGTTTGAAGTACTTGCCGGCGATAGCACTTAAAGCCGGCCGTGGTGTCGTGTACGGTGAAACCAGTAACGAAACGCACATACTTCGATGCGAAATAACTCATCAGCACACGTCCGATGGGCCAGTTCACAACGTTTACGCCGCTAACATAACGCGAGCCAATGGCAACATCGTAGCCTTCGTCGTGGCATGCAGCGTATAGGCGCGGCAAGTCGGCAGGGTCGTGACTGAAGTCGGCATCCATCTCGAAGACATACTCGTAATCTCGCTCCAAAGCCCACTTGAAACCCGTGATGTAAGCCGTTCCCAGCCCTAGTTTGCCTTTACGTTCGAGCATAAACAGGCGGTCGGCAAACTCTTCGTCAATCATTCGGCGCACGATAGCCGCCGTTCCGTCGGGGCTGCCGTCGTCGATAACGAGGATATGGAAACATTTATCGAGTGCAAATACGGCTCGAATAATTTTCTCGATGTTCTCTTTTTCGTTGTATGTGGGGATGATAACGATGCTGTCGCTTGTGTTCATGCCGTGTAACTTTGTTGGTTCTACTTATGCAAAGGTAAGGCTATTTCTCAGAAGTGCAATGCCATACATGCGTATTTTTGACTGATTGGGGGCGATTATTGGTCGGGATTGGCCTCAAATCCTTGATATTCGGGAACAAGTGAGCCCATAATTACTTGGTAACTCTGCTCTTCTAAGAACTTCGTATTGTCTGTTCCCTGTCCAATTGGCATTATCGGGGCGTGTATGGTGAGCCTCAATC
Source organism: Prevotella sp. HMSC073D09 (assembly GCF_001814145.1). Classification (NCBI taxonomy): domain Bacteria; kingdom Pseudomonadati; phylum Bacteroidota; class Bacteroidia; order Bacteroidales; family Prevotellaceae; genus Prevotella; species Prevotella sp. HMSC073D09. The sequence continues at coordinate 22,892 of NZ_KV815128.1, forward strand.
GGTGCCAACGCACCCATTTAAGGTCGCGTGTTCGTGGCATAACATCGAACGAGCCGTTGATGGTAACAGGCACAATGGGCAGCTGCAACTCGTCGGCCAGCATAAAAGCTCCGCGCCTAAACACGCCCATGTGCCCCGTAAAGGTGCGTGCGCCTTCGGGAAAAATAACCAACGACATGCCGTTATGCAAGGTTTGTCGGGCTTGGTCGATAGACTTCTTTATCTTTGCAGCACTTCGTTTGTCTACAAAAATATGGTGAGCAGCCTCGCATGCCTTGCCCACGAGTGGTATCTTGCGCAGCGATTGTTTCATCATCCATTTGAAGTTGCGCCCCAGAAAGCCGTAAATCATAAAGATGTCGAACGCTCCTTGGTGGTTAGCAGCAAACACATACGACTGCCCACGCTGCAAATGTTCGCGCCCTTCTACCTTAATTGGCAGAAACAAGATGCGGATAATAAACCACGACCAACACTTACCTGGGTAATATCCCCAAAAGTGTCCGTTGCCAATGAAGCATCCCACGATGGTGACGAGGGCTGTTAGCACGGTGGCCAAGACTATTAGGGGAATGGCCACAAACAATTGGTAGATGCGATAGAGAATTGTCATTGTTGTTTATTATTGACGAGAAACATAGCCACACTCCCCAATTCTTCTCCTAGTGGAGCAGGGAGTAAATAGCCTTGCTGATTGATTTTTTATAATCGTTCGCATTGATCAATTTACGAGTTTACTAGGACATTTGCAACAAAGCATTGGCTTAAAAGGTGAAAGAGCGAAAAGGTGAAAGGGTGAAAAGATGGCTAAAGCCTTTTTCTGATGAAGGAGTGAAAGAGAGAAAAGGTGAAAAGGTGAAAGGTTGAAAAGGTGAAAAAATGGCTAACGCCATCTATTCATTTGGCTTAACTCCTTAAATCCATAACTCCATAACTCCTGAGCTATTGGCTTAACTCCTTAACTCCTTAACTCCTTAACTCCTCAAAGCACTCCTTTTACTACTTCTCAGCCACCTTTCCGCGCCGCAAGGTGATGACAACCACTTCGGGAGGAACACCAAAACGGAAAGGAACAACACCGCCCAAGCCTGATGAAACGAAGAGTGAGCGTTGTCCTTGGGTGTATAACCCCTTGTCTTGCTTATAGCTAATGATGGTGGGACGAAGTCCGAAAATACTTACTTGACCGCCATGCGTATGCCCCGACAGGGTTAGTTGCACATGACTATGCGGCAAGATGTTGCGTTCCCAGGCCGAAGGGTCGTGTTGTAGCAGCACCACAAAAGAGCCTTTGCCCACACCTTTAAGTGCTTTGGACAGGTCGGCACGCGAAGGAAATGGCGGTCTACCATCGTTTTCGGTTCCTGCAATCACGATGGAGTCGGCTCCGCGACATACTACACGATGCTCGTTAAGCAGCAAATCCCAGCCAAACTGCCGCTGACGTGCAACCATTTCGCGCTCGTTAGCAACCTTTATGGCCTCTGGACCATTGAAATACATGCTGTAATCGTGGTTGCCCAATACAGAGAACATGCCATCGCGGGCGTTGAGGCGACTTAATTGCTCGCGACAAGGATAGAGTTCCGAGGGTTGTACGTTCTGTAAATCGCCCGTAAACACGATAGCATCGGCGTGTTGGGCCATGATTGTATCGACTGCTCGCTCCAAGAAGTGGGCGCGACTGCCTACGAAACTGCCCACATGAGCATCTGTAAACTGCACAATGCGGTAGCCATCGAAGGCCTCGGGCAGGTCGGGCGAATATATCTCCACATGGTTTACGTTCAGTTTGTTGGCTCCAATAAGCCATCCGTAAGCCAAAACATAGATGCAGAACAACGCCAAGAGGTAGCCAACGGCCTTTCCCCAGTTGGTGGTTGAGTGGCGAAGGCGTGCAAACACGCGCCCAACAATGGCACAACTCACATAAACAAACTTGGGTACAACCAACAATCCCAAACAAATGAGGTAAACGTTGAGTATCTCTACACTGTCGGGGACGAAGTTTTTGGAACCTGCCATCACAATGGTAAACACCATCATGCCTAGGCTAAGCACCCATCTTAGTACGCGCAAAGGCCATTTTGCCTTGCGTTTGCTTTTCCAATTGCGCCGTTCGATGTAGAGATCGGGCAAAAGGATGGCTAACAATAGAGGTATAAGTATTCTTGAAATCACTTGCTAAATGTTGTTTGTTACGCCCTTGTTGCACTTATTGCACAAACTTTTTAATCATGTATAGCGGCACACCACGTCGCTTTGCGTAGTCGGCAAGCTGGTCTTCGCCTATCTTTCCCAGGTCGAAATACTTCGATTGAGGATGCGCGAACATCAAACCCGACACGCTTGCATGGGGCTGCATCATGCCTGTGGGCGTGAGATGTATGCCGATAGAGCCCATGTTGATTAGCTCGTTGAGCAAGAAATTGACACTGGTATCGGGCAACGAGGGGTAGCCAATGGCCGGACGAATGCCTTGATAAGGCTCTCGGAGCAACTCTTGCGGCTCGAAATGCTCATCGGGAGCATAGCCCCAATAGTGCTTTCTCACCTCTTCGTGCATGCGTTCGGCTGTTGCCTCGGCCAGTCTTTCGCCCAAAACCTTGGCCATCATCTGCTTGTAGTCGTCGTTTTTGTAGTCGTATTCAATGCCCGCATCCACCGTAGTGGCGAACGCTCCCACCTTATCTTTAATGCCACTTGATAGCGGACGAACGAAGTCGGCTAGGCAAAGATTAGGTGCGCCCGTGCTTTTGGCTTTCTGTTGGCGTAGCAACGGCAGGCGCATGTCGCCCAAAAGCAGGTCGTCGCCGTCGCTGTTGGCATCGAAAAGTTCGAATACGGCATGCGTTCTGTAACGCGTTTCCATTGCGTCGAGCATCTCTTCGGCCTCTTTTCGCAACTTCTCTTTCTCGTCAGTTGGCTTTCCACTCATGCCCCATGTGTGAAAAAAGTACAGCCAACTGATGTAGGGACGTATGTCGTTGATGTTATATTTTAGTATCATTCTGTTGTTTTGAGGGGTTCTTTTTGAGGAGTTTTTTTGAGGAGTTAAGGAGTTATGGAGTTAAGGA
>NZ_KV815128.1:26068-53385 GCF_001814145.1 Prevotella sp. HMSC073D09
GAAACCGCTAGACACCTTTAAAGGCGTTAGCCATTTTTTCACCCTTTCATCCTTTCACTTTTTCACCTTTTCAACCTTCACCTTTTCACTCTTTCAATGGCAAAACGCCACCTCTTCGCCACGATATTGAGCATCGAACGTGCCGTCTTTATCGAGCAACAAGTGTCCGTTGCAGATGGTTTGCACCACTCGCCAACGGAACTTTTCGCCCTCCATCGGACTCCATTGGCACTTACTTTGCACACAATCCTTCGTCACTGTCCACGGTTCGCCACGGCGTACGATGGTTAAGTCGGCCTTATAGCCGGGCTTAATAAAGCCTCGTTTGCTAACAGCGAACAAGCGTGCAGGCGCATGGCACATCAGTTCAACCATCCTTTCTATCGTAAGCACGCCCTTTTCGCAAAGTTCGAGCATGGCAGGCAGCGAGAATTGCACCATCGGCATGCCCGATGCTGCCTTCGCACAGCCGCCAATCTTGTCCGAAACGAGGTGTGGAGCGTGGTCGGTTGCAACCACCGAGATGCGCCCATCGGTCAAAGCCGCACGCAAAGCATCGCGGTCGGCACTGGTCTTTACGGCTGGGTTGCATTTGATTTGTGTGCCACGAGTGCGATAATCGGCATCGCAGAACCACAAATGAGCAATTACCGCCTCGGCCGTGATACGCGGATTATGGCCGAAGAGCGACAGTTCGCGTGCCGTTGTGAGGTGTGCCACATGCAGTTGCGCCCCGTATTTGGTGGCCAACTCCACAGCTAAGGCCGACGAATGGTAGCAAGCCTCGGCACTCCTTATCGCAGGATGGTGCTCCACGGCTGGGTCGTCGCCATACAATCGCTTAGCCTCGGCCATATTTTGGTTTATGAGTTGCGTATCTTCGCAATGCGTCATGATGGGCAAAGGCGCGTTTTTAAAGATGTTTTCAAGCGTTTCGAGCCTGTCGACAAGCATGTTTCCCGTGCTAGCACCCATAAAAAGCTTAATGCCCGGCACGCGTTTGGTGTCTAAACACTCAAAAAGATGAGCGTTTTGGTTGGTGGCTCCAAAGAAAAAGCTATAATTAACGTGGCTCTTGCCCTGCGCAAGTTCCAGTTTTTGGTTCAACGTTTCGAGCGTTGTGGTTTGCGGAAGGGTGTTAGGCATCTCGAAAAACGTAGTTACACCACCGTATGCGGCAGCGCGACTCTCGCTTTCGAGGTCGGCTTTGGCCGTTAAACCTGGTTCGCGAAAGTGCACATGGTCGTCTATCACGCCAGGCATAACCACACAATCCTCGGCATTCAGCCGCAGGTCGAAGTGTCCTTCAGGCACGGCCTCGCCTTCGGTTACGCTTGCTATCAGGTCGTTTTCAAGGGTTAGGCAGCCTTTAAAGCTGCGTCCCTCGTTCACAATTGTTGCGCCGTAAATAAGCGTTTTCATTCTTTTGTGGGCTGGGCCAAGTCGTTTGGCGTGGGTGCAGGCGCGGCTTGCGGCGTGGGTGCAGGCGCAGGCATGGACACGTCTTTCATTCCGTTCATTATCTGTTGGTTTTCTTGCGCCTTGGCGTAGTAGTCTTTCACATAAGCGTCGTTTTTAAACTTATCCGTGGCTTTGCTCATGATGTCTTCTATCCAAGGGGTAAGTTCGGGATAGTCGTAACCGATGGTAACCATGAAAAACACGCCCGGACCTAACACGTTGTCGAAGTTTTCGCACACGAACGACGTGATAAGCTTGTCTTCAAGCCCCGACAAACGTTCGGCCTCGCTGTTCAAACGGGCGTTCACCACGTCCATATTGCTGCCGTTCATAATGGCTTGGTCGTGCTTATGCACCAATTCTTGTTCTTGGTTTTTCAGTTGGTTGTACTTATTAAAGAACTTAAACAGCTTGTCGTTAAGGGGTGTTCCCGACACGTTTTGCTGTGCATCGTCTAGTTTTACGATGATGTCGCCGCTTTCAAGCACCAAGGGCAACACACTTTCTTCGTCCATAAAGATATTGGCGATGCGTACAGAGTCTAACGATCCAGAGAATCCGAACTTGCCGTGCACAACGTCGCACGAGTCTAACTTTTTAAATTCGTTGTCTTTCAGTACTTTCAGGTATAACTTTCGGCCATCGAGGGTAGATATGTTAGAAGTACCTTCGATATTGTAGCTGCTACCGCACGAGGTAAGCAACGCCAACGCGAACAATGTATATAGAACTTTATTCATAAGTTGATTGTTTCTGTCTTGTCACACAAAGATAATACGCTTTTGCGGGCTATCGAATTATTTTCATGCTATTTAATCCAAACAAACCCCCTTTTAAGTATTTTTTAAGAAAAGTGTTAGTTGTTGAAAGCCTGCACACCGCAGGCACGTATATATAAGGATAGCCGCATGTCAGGGCCTATTGCCTTTTGTTTTTCTTCATTTCGTGGTCTATGCGGTGCATGGTGTATATTTCCAAAAGGGCTGCAATGAGCAAAAGCACCACCCACTTGTTGTACAAATAGTCTACATAGGCGATGGAACTATCGAAAAGTGGACGGAAAAACATGTAGGCCGTATCTACCATCAGTATGCCGGCGAGCATAAAGAAGATGTTGGCCACAGCTTGAATACGTTTCAAGCGGCGCACCACAAAGTCGGTTCCTTCGTAAGTTTGCATGGATTGCATGAGGCAAAACAGCGTTGCTCCCACGAGGTAGAGCCAACATACCGCCTGTTGTTGCCACATAAATGCAAAGCATCCCGCACCAATCACCATCAGCGCACCACCAACGGCGTAGAGGATGGATTGCAGTTTATTCAGTTGTTTCATCTTGTTGTTGTGTAGGTTTCTCGTCATCGCTCAGCACATAGATGTCTTCATCGTCGGCTTTCATAAAGTAGCGCTCACGCGCAATCTTCTCAATGGCCTTGGGGTCGCGTTTTAGTTGGCGAAGCCGTTCCGTGTCGGTGCTGTGGCGTTCGTTATATTCTTTTATTTGTTTTTTTAAGTCGCTTACCTGAATTTCGTACTCCAAACGGTGCATAAAGCTGTTATCGTCGACAAAACCGACGATAAGCACACCCACCACCACTACGATGAGGTAGCGATAATGGTTAAGCATTCTGCCCACTTCATTCCATTTGCTGTTCATTGGAGGCTCATTATCCGCTGCAAACTTACAACTTTTTTTTCAATCGCCATGCACTACAAGCACACTTATTGCACAATTAATGCAAAACTAAGGACGATTAGGCGCGAGGGAAAAAGGGTGAAAGGGTGAAAAGGTGAAAAGGTGAAAAGATGGCTGCGCCTACAAACTTGTCAAATCGTTAACTTGTAAACTTGTCACTGAACAAAAAGACATGAACCAAAAGAAAAGCCAAAAATAATGCGTAACTTTGCAGAACGGGGGTACAAAACGACACACCCGCTAGGCGAAAGGACTATCACCCAACGCCAAACCAAACACATAAAAAGGAACACAATACAGCATTTATGGGAGAATATATCGTATCGGCGCGCAAATACCGACCCGTGTCTTTCGACTCGGTGGTGGGGCAATCTGCCCTTACCACCACGCTGAAAAACGCGGTTAAAAGCGGAAAGTTGGCGCACGCATACCTCTTTTGCGGTCCACGAGGGGTGGGTAAAACCACTTGCGCGCGCATTTTTGCCAAGGCCATCAACTGCCTTACACCCACCGAAATGGGCGAGGCGTGCAACCATTGCGAAAGCTGCCAAGCCTTTAACGACCAACGTTCGTACAACATCTTCGAGCTAGACGCGGCCAGCAACAACTCGGTAGAGAACATTAAGACACTGATGGACCAAACACGCATCCCTCCGCAGGTGGGAAAATATAAGGTTTTCATCATCGACGAGGTGCACATGCTTTCCACCGCGGCCTTTAATGCCTTCCTTAAAACACTGGAAGAGCCGCCCGCACACGTCATTTTCATCTTGGCCACAACCGAGAAACACAAGATTTTGCCCACCATTCTGTCGCGTTGCCAAATCTACGACTTTGAACGGATGACTGTCCCTGGCATCATCGACCACCTTAAACGCGTGGCCGAGAACGAAGGAATTGCCTACGAAGAGGAGGCTTTGGCCGTAATTGCCGAGAAAGCCGACGGCGGAATGCGCGATGCGCTTTCCATCTTCGACCAAGCAGCTAGCTTTGCACAAGGCAACCTTACATACAACAGCGTGATTGCCGACCTTAACGTGCTTGATAGCGACAACTATTTCAGCATTATCGACTTGGCCGTGCAAAACAAGGTGAGCGACATCATGGTACTTGTTAACGACATCATTGCCAAAGGCTTTGATGCGGGCAACCTTGTTAACGGATTGGCCACGCATGTGCGCAATGTGCTGATGGCAAAAGACGAAAGCACCCTGCCGCTGCTGGAAGTTAGCGCACGCCAACGCGAACGCTTTAAGGAACAGGCGCAAAAATGCCCCACGAAGTTTCTTTATAAGGCCTTGCAGGTTATGAACCAATGCGACATTCACTATCGCGCAAGCAGCAACAAACGCCTATTGGCCGAGCTTACGCTGATACAAGTGGCGCAGATAACGCAGCCCGAAGACGAACCTGCCGCGGGGCGTAGCCCCAAGAGATTGAAATCCCTGTTCAGAAAACTTGCCACTCCCCAACCTAAACCGGCTCGACAGGTGGTCGGTGGGGACAAACCATTGGTGCGCACAACCGTGGCAACGCGCACCGCAACGGCATTGGCCAACACCAACGAGGCGAAAACAACGCCCTACCCCACACAGCCTGCCGTTGAAACACCTAAGGCGAACGAGCCTGAAACAACTACGCAACGAACAGCCATGCCCATCGGAAAGCTTAAATTGGGCAAGGTGGGCACGTCGTTTGCCGACCTTAAACGGGGTCCCGAAAAGGTTGGACAAGTTAAAGAAGACGAAATAACGAATAAAGAGGAGAACCATGTGTTCTCGCAAGAAGAGCTTGAACTGCAATGGATGGCGCTTTGTAACCGCATGCCGCAAGAAATGATTGCCATTGCAACGAGGATGAAGAACATGTCGCCGCGCATAACCCAATTTCCCAACATAGAAGTGCTGGCCGACAACGAGATTGTTTTGGAAGAGGTTAACAACATTAAGAAACGTATTGAGGGCGGACTGGCCAAGTATTTGCACAATGGGCAACTGCAACTTCACATCCGACTGGCCAAGGTTGAGGAGATGAAACGCATCCTTTCTAAAAAGGAAATATACGAAAACATGCTTAAAGCCAATCCCGCAATAGACAAGCTGCGCAATGCGTTGGGGCTGGAATTGGCCTAAGCCCTAGCCATTGGCATCGCAAACACGCCGTAACCAAATTTCCTTCTTACTGAAATCAGCTTTACTTTTAATCTTTCTATAAGTTGAGAGGAGCTTATTATCTTTGTGCAGTAAAACCAAGATAAGCACTCCTTTCTCATGTACGAAGTACAGCACAAAGATACAATTCTGCCCCCTTTGCTTGTGGCAAAACGTGGTTATGCCTTAAACCCCAATCGGTCGTTAGACCGCTTACCTATTATTTTAGGTTGTTTCCATCGCTTCCTGTTCATCTTTCGTTTGCTTGTCGGCATCTTGTCCGTCTTATTCTCTTGACGTAGCCCGCTACGTCTTCAAGAATAAGGCAGACAATATGCTCAACAATACACAAAATCTGCACAGGCTCTAACGACCGATTTGGGTTAAACTGCTACCAAACGGATTACATTCAATACATTTCTCTACAAGCAGAAAACTAGCTGCCTGTGGTGTGTTACCCCCACATTTCCATGATATTGTCTCCATTGGTCGTGAACAGCATGCCCTGCAACCGTTCGCACTGGCGGCTGTAAGCGCACGTGCTTTCCGTGGGCGTTGCCCATGTGCGTGTATGCAAGACAGCTCCTTTGTCTAGTTTTTAGCAAGAAATTTAACATTATGAGTACCATTTTCGTCCACCAATCGCCAACCTTGTCGCAAAAAATCGATTCTCGCGAAGGTTTGTTTTGGTGCAAAAAGAGGTTAGTTGCAAAGGTGGGCAAAATGAATTTTTATTTAAAAGAAACGGCATTTGCACTAGGTTTTGGGCTATTTGCTGCTAAATGTAGTGCAATATGCCGCTAAACGCAGTGCGTTTTGGTGCTAAATGCAGTGCGTTTTGGTGCTAAACGCAATGCGTTTTGGTGCTAAATGCAAGGTAAAATGGTGCAAAATGCGATGCAAAATGCGGCTAAATGCGAGACGAAAAGCATAAAAACACACCACAATAGTATAAATATAACCTCTTAGAAACATGAAATACATGGCCGAAAAGGGCAAAACAACCCCTAAAAAGTGGGATTTTGGGGGCTAAAAGCGGGTAATTGGGCATAAAAAATAATGAGCTGGCAAGCAAAATAGAAAGGCAATATGGTGCAAAATGCAGGTTCTTCTCTTGAATGTTGACAAAAAGTAAGGCGTGAAAGACTAGAAATAGTAGCTATTTACCTACTTTTTAAGCCATTTTTTCGCTAGAACGAAGTGAAAATTAGAGTCGTTTTGTAAAAATAAAAACAACAATTTAACCTTTGGGGCTGATGCGTTTTGAACGGATAAGTAAATGGGGTTGTGAAGCAGTGAGTGAGTCTGCACAAAATTCAAGCCCCAGGTTCTCACTTAATTCATGTTCTAAAAATGCCACGCTTATGCTCATTCTTGCTTTTTTGTTCGCCCTTCACCATCCTTATGTTGAACTTACATGCCGATAAACGCACGCCATAAAACCATGAGTTATATCCCGACTTAATGCTTTTTTCCATAGGCAGGTGCTAAAAATTACCTTTGTTGTATTTTTAGCTTTTAGCTGAGCAGGTTTTGCTTACTTCTTGAAAGAGCATAGTGAACTATGCTTTCTGAAAGAGTAAGCGAAAGATGCCAGATAAAAGCAAAAAGACAGTGAAGAGCAATACAAGGAACATCAATTGAACCTTTGCGGGGAATTTTTAGAACATGCCTATATCAACGGCATGCCTGCGGCCTGGCATTCGGCTCGCATTTCGTCGCTCCAAATGCTAGCTTGTATCTCGCCCACGTGCGCTTTCTGCAACAACACCATGCACAAGCGGCTTTGTCCGATACCCCCACCGATGCACAAAGGCAGTTTGCCCGACAGCAGCTGACGATGGAAATACAATTCCGCACGAGTCTGCTGCCCCGTCATTTCTAACTGGCGCAATAAGGCATCTGCATTGACACGAATACCCATCGACGACAACTCTACCGAACGTCCCAACACGGGATACCATATCAATATGTCGCCATTTAGCCCCATTCGGCCGTCTTCTGCCAACGTCGACCAATCATCATAGTCGGGTGCGCGGCCGTCGTGCTGCGTTCCATCGCTCAATTTACCGCCAATGCCAACGATAAACACCGCCCCATACTTCTCGCAAATGGCATCTTCGCGCTCTTTCGGCGTAAGGTGGGGGTACATTTGCAACAATTCTTCGCTATGCACAAAGTGTATTTCGGGCGGCAAGAAGGGCTGCATGGCAGGATAGGTTTCGCAAGTGAGATACTCGGTGCGCAATATCGCCGCGTAAATTCGGCGCACGGTCTGTTTCAGAAAGCTGAGCGTGCGCTGTTCGGGCGTGATAACCATCTCCCAATCCCACTGGTCTACATACAAAGAATGCAGGTTATCCAGCTCTTCGTCGGCGCGAATGGCGTTCATATCCGTGTAAATGCCATAGCCAGGCTTTATCTTATATTCGGCCAACGTTAGGCGTTTCCATTTGGCCAACGAATGCACCACCTCGGCACGCGCGTCGCCCAAGTCTTTTATGGGGAACGTAACAGGGCGTTCGATGCCGTTAAGGTCGTCGTTAATGCCCAGTCCTTGCATCACGAAAAGCGGTGCCGTAACTCGGCGCAAGCGCAGTTCGGTGGAGAGATTTTGCTGAAAGAAGTCCTTAATCAGCTTTATTGCCTGTTCTGTTCTCACCTTATCTAGTAGGGCATGGTAATGTTCTGGCCGTATCAATGTGCTCATAGGTCGAAATATTATTTTGTTGTACAAAGGTAGCAAAATAAACAATAAATGGGCAAAACACGGAAAAGAATATCACAATTTGATGCAAAATAATGGCAAAAAGGTTTCATTCTGAACACACCAGCCTATTACATGCTAACCATATCAACAACATATCAATTAACATGAAACACAATTCACACGTAGAAAGATAGAACAACTTTTATATCATCACTTCTATTCTATCACAATTTAATTTGCTTTATATCTAAAAAACTATTAAATTTGCAGTGTCCTTACGTTCGTCCCTCCCGCATTGGAGGGTCAACAGATGGGACGTGAATAATGAAAAGGCGTTTACTTAACGCTTTGACTTGACACTCTGAAACTTCGCAACTTTCAACCTTGTCAAAATCAAAGCAACGGTAGATGTCCTCAGTGGATATGTTATGTCCATCAATATGCACCTGTATAGGTGTGTATTGTGCTATACATATCGGCGTGGGGTCTCTGCGTTGCTCGTTCTGACAAGGTGGGCAATGCGAAGGCCTCAGAGTGTGGAGCGAGTTATATGTATGAACTCCCAGGCTTTTTCATAAACCCACATTTACTATTCTACCGACAAGGGAGTATCGGCGCACTAATCCTAGTGACTATGGAGCTAATGTACCACTACACTTCACTGTCTACGCTTCAATGTTTGTTAGATAACATTTCTACCAACCGCGAGTTCATTTTCCATGCAAGTAGCATTTATTCCATGAACGACTCGCAAGAGTTTATTCACGGGTATAACATCGTATTAGATTGGCTAAAGAAATACGAGGAAGAGCAAGGGATAAAAGAAAACCGCTTATCTGAGATTTGGGATAATTACTTAGAGAATCACACTAAGGAAGAATTTAACTCCTTATTTATAGAGAAGCTGTGTAAAGAAGAGCATATTCCTTATGTGATTGCATTCTCCAAAAATGGTGACTCTTTGCCATTATGGAGCATGTATGGGGTAGATGGGAAAGGAGTGAGTCTGGGTTTCCAAGACTACTTCTTATATATAAGAGACTTTAAAAGCACTGAAGACTTTAAAATAAAATCGGAAAGTGAGATAGATGTTTTAGATGTAATGTATCAAAATGCACCTAATCTCGATGAGCTCCGAACCAATGCGCTAAAAAGCCAGTACAAACAATATCTTGAAGAGGCAAACAAAAACAATAGAGAACATTTATTGAGAGTACAGATGAAACATTTAGGTATAGCCACCATTATTGTTTCACCACACATCAAACATCCTGCTTACGCTTTTGAAGAAGAAAAACGTCTCGCTATATATAAAAGAGATGAAGACAAAGTGCTTTACAAGATAAATTCCAAAGGGAACATGATTTCGTACATAGAAACACCTATACCAATAAAAAATCTAAGAAGTATAACTATTGGGCCGTGTGTAGATTTCGTTTCAACGAAACGCGTTCTAGAACAGCAACTAGATAAACGCGAATTTAAAAATGTTGAAATAAGACAATCGGAAATTCCATATAGACAGTTCTAAACAATAATTACATATAAAATATGCGAATAGTAACAGCAGGTACTGATAGGCCGTTGCCACCACAACTAAACCACATATTTCGTTGCACCACATTTGCTCAAACCAACAAAAATGCTTACTTTTGCAGCGCAATAAGTAACAAAGGCCTCGTAGTTCAGCTGAATAGAACGCAGGATTCCGGTTCCTGAAGTCGTGGGTTTGAATCCCGCCGGGGTCACAAAAGGGGAATGCTAGGGCGTTCCTCTTTTTGTTTATCCTCATTCATAAATACGAAATTTCTCTACCCAACAACTTGGTTTCCTCACATTATTTTCCTATTTTTGTAATCGAAGTAGGCGATGTGCAAGCTGTTTATCAGCACATCGCCCTATTAAGGTGTGGTATTCGCAATCTAACATATAGAAATAAGCGGTATGCCCTATATTATATAAGGAGTGGAATATGGAATATAGCACGGAAGAGAAACTAGAATGGATAGTCTACTTCATCTATGAGTTTGGGAAGAAGTACGACCTAACAATGAAACAGGCCTTTGGCTATTTGCAGCGGTTTAAGGCCATCGATTTCATTGACAATCACTATGGCTATGCCCATACACAATCGTTCAGCACAATGGTAGACGAGCTTTCGCAGTACTGCCGCAGAATGGGAGGGGCGTTATGATGAGGCTTTATCATGGAACAACGAGCGACTTTAACGAGATAGACCTCACGAAGTCTAAGCCTGGCAAAGACTTCGGGCGCGGCTTTTACTTGTCTGCCGAATTGGAACAAGCCAAAGACTTTGCCCAAACACGTGCACTTTTGTTAGGAGGTTCGCCCGTAATAGCGAGCTATGAGTTTGACGAAAAACTGCTCACGTCAAACAAGCTGAAAGTTAAAACCTTTGAGGATTACACGGAAGAGTGGGCAAATTTTATCCTCGCCAATAGAAACAACACTTCAAACACGCCCATACACGATTATGATGTAGTTATTGGGCCCATTGCCAACGACCGTGTTGGGCTCCAATTGGTGAGGTTTAGCAACCACGACATCGACATGCCCACACTCATAAGAAAGCTAAAATTTATGAAAGGCGTTACCATTCAATATTATTTCGGTACAGAACGTGCCATTAAACATCTGAAACGACTATGACAGAGAAAGAAGAAATGAAAGGCTTTTTGGTGAAAGAGTTGGCAAAACGGCTAATAGACAACGACAACACCCTATCAATAGAACAGGCCTTAACGCTCGTATTAAACTCCGAAACATACGAAAAGCTGATGGACGATGCCTCAAAGCTTTACTATCAAAGCCCAGGATATGTGTTCTCGTTCCTGCAAACCGAGTTGCAAACGGGGAAAATGGGATAGAGCGAACGTCTTAATATTCGCCTAATACATTTGCTTTGCAAGCAAACGATTGGCGTTTTGCCCCATCATGCAAGCCTTTTGTCTCTTTAAAAATTGCCATTCGTTCACTTCGATAAAGACGTCTTTACAAAGCAAACCACTCGCCTCGCTCCTCCCCTATTTCCCCAAACAACGTTCATTTCCACCCCACTCCGCGTAAAAGATTTTGCCCTTTTGTTTCGCCTTTTTGAAACATTTCGTATCTTTGCAAAAGCAACCGTGCGTCCTAAGTGTTGTTCTTGACAATGGCCAAAGGCGCGCAGCGGTTCTTTTTCTCCAACGAAACAAAAGTCAATTTTACATTAACAATAACAAAAACATAAACCCATACGAACGGCTAAGCAACGCGAACTGTTCCGCCAAACGACAAATTGGACAAAGGGCAGCCACATAGACCACCCTCACCCAAAAAGAAAGGAACGCCAACGCACACGCCAAACCACGCGGCCTAAGCTAAAAGAAGACCGCGCGGCTCGTTCAAACTTAAAACCAAACATGGAAATAACAGAAAGATTTATTAATTATACCAAGTTCGACACACAGTCGGACGACAACTCGGAGTCGGTTCCGAGCACCCCGAAACAGCTCGTCTTCGCCGAATACTTGAAAAAGGAGATGGAACGAGAGGGTTTAAGCGACGTAGAGATGGACGACATGGGCTATCTCTATGGCACGCTGAAAGCCAACTGCAAGAAGAAAATTCCAACCATCGGATTTATCTCGCACTACGACACTAGCCCCGACAGCAGCGGCAAAGACGTAAAGGCACGCATCGTGAAAAACTACGATGGAGGCGACATCGAATTGTCGCCAGGTATCGTTTCATCGCCAACGAAGTTCCCCGAACTAAAAAGTCATGTGGGCGAAGACCTCATCGTAACCGACGGAACCACACTACTTGGAGCCGACGACAAGGCCGGAATTGCCGAGATTATGCAGGCCATGTGCTGGCTGCGCGACCATAACGAGGTGAAACACGGCGATATTCGCGTGGCCTTTAACCCCGACGAAGAGATAGGAAAGGGCGCGCACCACTTTGATGTAGAGAAGTTTGGCTGCGAATGGGCATACACAATAGACGGCGGAGACCTGGGCGAATTGGAGTACGAGAACTTCAATGCCGCCGGGGCAAAGGTCATCATCAAGGGGGTTAGCGTGCATCCGGGTTATGCTAAGGGCAAGATGATTAACGCAAACCGACTGGCTTGCGAGTTCTGCAACATGCTGCCAGACGACCAAACACCCGAAACGACCGAAGGATATGAGGGCTTTTACCACCTCATTGGCATGCAAACCAGCACCGAGTCGGCCAAACTGAACTTCATCATACGCGACCACGACCGCGATAAATTCGAAGATCGCAAGGCGTTTTTTGAGAAATGCGCTCGCGCCATGAACGAAAAATACGGTGAGGGGACGGTTGAAGTGGTGCTAAACGACCAATATTACAACATGAAGGAGAAGATAGACCCCAACATGCACGTAATAGACATCGTTCTGCAAGCCATGATGCAAAGCGGTGTTTCGCCCAAAGTGAAACCCATACGCGGAGGAACGGACGGCGCACAGCTAAGCTACAAGGGGCTGCCTTGCCCAAATATATTCGCAGGAGGCGTAAACTTCCACGGACCATACGAGTTTGTTTCGGTGCAAGTAATGGAAAAAGCCATGAACGTTATCATTAAGATATGCGAGATTGTGGCCGACTATAACGATTGAAAAAGACCTAGCAATACGCTATAACAGCGCGCGAATGCTAGCTTGTTGAAAGCTTATGCAAATAACAAACAAGCGTGGCGACGGCTGAAATGCGCCATTAGCAAAACCCAATATGGGGCGAACGTTCTGCAAAAGAACGTTCGCCCTTCAACATTTTATACCCTTAAAAGAGCGGTGCATCCAGCATTTTTTGCTATATTTGCCCAATACAATGCCGGCGAAAGCAACCTATCGCCAACGCCGCGCACACAAATACCACCCTATAACCCAACAAAACAGCACCTTATGGCCGCACTCGTTTCAATCCTTCCCATCGTTCTGCTCTTCGTCTTGATGCTTGGTTTCAAGATGGCAGGCCACCGCAGTGCCTTTATCAGCTTGCTCACCACGGCGGCAATAGCCGTGTTTCTTGCACCAACCATGAACTTCGCCCCCGATGGTTTCACGCAATCGGGTGTGGCATGGGCCTTTCTAGAGGGCACACTCAAAGCCGTCTTTCCCATCCTCATCATCATTTTGATGGCCTTGTTTAGCTATAATGTGTTGGTGGAAAGCAAGCAGATAGACGTTATCAAGGCACAATTCACATCCTTTTCCGACGATGATGGCGTTACGGTGCTGATGCTCGTTTGGGGCTTTGGCGGACTGCTTGAAGGCATGGCAGGTTTCGGAACGGCCGTTGCCATTCCCGCAGCCATACTTATTTCGTTGGGTTACAAACCGCTTTTCAGTGCATTAGTGTCGCTCATCGCCAACACCGTACCCACTGGTTTCGGTGCTGTGGGCGTGCCCGTGATAACCTTGGCCAACGAAATTGCACCTGGCGGAGCCGCCTCGCAAGAACTTATCTCGCAGCTTTCGGTATATGCCGTGATGCAATTATCCTTGCTTTACCTCGTTCTGCCCTTTATCATCCTTACGCTAACCAATCGCAGTAAGGGCGCAATACTTAAAAATCTACGGCTTGCAGCGTGGGTAGGCACCGTGTCGTTAGGCACGCAATACCTCGTGGCACGTTATCTAGGAGCCGAAACACCGGCCATTATCGGCTCGTTGGCAGCTATCGTGGCCATCGTTATTTACGCCAAACTGTTTGCGCCGAAGAAAAAGGAGGAAAACGAAAAGGCATACACCGCCAGCCAAACGCTTAGGGCTTGGGCGGTGTACGCCTTCATTTTATTGTTTATTTTGCTTTCGGGACCACTCTTTCCGCCCATCAACGCCTTCTTAAAGTCCACGTTGGTGTCGCGCATTGCCTTGCCCATACACGCCCCAGGCACGGCTTTTTCATTCGCTTGGATAGGCAACGCAGGCCTTATGCTGTTCTTAGGCACGGTGTTAGGCGGCTTGATACAAGGTCTTTCACCTCGACAGCTGCTTGTTTCGCTGGCCCGAACTGTGGTAAACCTGCGCAAAACCACCGTTACCATCATCTCGCTTGTGGCCTTAGCAGCCATTATGAACTATGCGGGCATGATACTTGTCATCGCCGATACGCTAGCCAACATTACAGGTAAGGCCTATCCGTTGTTCGCTCCGTTAATCGGGGCCATCGGAACTTTCGTTACAGGCAGCGACACTTCGTCGAACATACTCTTCGCTAAGCTGCAAGCAAACGTGGCAACACAACTTCATCATGCCGACCCCAATTGGATTGTAGCCTCTAACACCACAGGTGCAACAGGCGGAAAGATGATTTCGCCACAGAGTATAGCCATCGCAACGGCCGCCTGCGACATGCAAGGCAAGGATGGCGAGATACTCCGTTCGGCTCTACCCTACGCCGCCTTGTACATTATTATTGGTGGACTGATGGTGATGTTTGCAGGCTAGGTGGGAGCAAACAATTAGGCGGGTAGACCGGTTAACCTGTCTATCCGCCTTATTATCCGCACATTAACTTGTGAGCTTAACTACTCGTCAACCAGCAAACTTGCCTATTCGTCAACGTATTTACTCACAAATTCCCCTCATCCTCCGTACTCTGCGAAACGCCTTTCGGCCATTTCTGCATACTTTGTATTGGGCATTCCGTAGTTGGCAAAGGGGTGAATGCTGATGCCGCCACGAGGTGTGAACAACCCAACGACCTCAATATACTTTGGATTCATCAGCTTAATGAGGTCTTTCATGATGATGTTCACGCAGTCTTCGTGGAAGTCGCCGTGGTTGCGAAAGCTGAAAAGATATAGCTTTAAGCTCTTGCTCTCCACCATTCGCACGTTGGGCACGTACGATATACGTATCTCGGCAAAGTCTGGTTGCCCTGTAATGGGGCACAACGAGGTAAATTCCGGGCAATTAAACCTTACCCAATAATCGTTCTCAGGATGTTTGTTTTCAAACGTTTCCAACACTTCGGGCGCATAATCCATGCTATATTTCGTGTTGTTTCCCAACGATTTCAAGCCTTCGGTTTCTCTGTTCTTATCCATTTTGTTATCAGTAAAGTTAGTTTGGTGAGGTTGCGAGCTTATAAACTAAATGCTAAACACGCGCCAAATGCTGTAATTCACGTCGTTGTCGTAGGTGTCAACCTGTTCGTGTCGTTTCACATAACGCACCACACTGATGGTCAGAGGCAGTACAACAATCTCGTAAGCGGTCTTCAATATCACCTGCCAAAGCATCAGCCAAGGCAGTTCTTCGGTGGGAACTACGCCCCACAACGCCAGTGGAAAGAAGATAATCGAGTCTACCGACTCGCCGAAAATGGTGCTAACCACAGCGCGCAACGAGAAGTTTTTGCCGCCCGAAGACAATTTCATCTTGCTCATGACATAGGCATTTACAAACGAACCGCAAATGAAAGCCAAGAAAGACGCAAACGCTATGCGAGGTGCCAACCCGAAAACTGCATGAAAACCCTCGTCGTTAGTCCAATAAGGCGCACCTGGTATCATGTCGCAAATGGCTCCCAACATCACGAAGAAGAAGTTCATGGCAAAGCCCGTCCATATCAACATGCGCGTTTTCTTGTAGCCCCACACTTCGCATACGCAGTCGTTGATGATATACGACACAGGGAATACAATCAAACCACCAGTCAAACTGATTTTTCCGAATGCTATTTGCTTTGTTTCCAACACGTTTGCCGCTATCAGACAAACGCAAAAGAGTATGCTGAAAAGCATGAACAGCACACTCACTTTATTATCCTTGTTGTTCATCATTCTTGTTTTTAAAGAGGTTTACCAAGCACTCTATTCATTTTTCGTCTGCAAAGGTACTACTTTTTTCGCGTTCTCTTCGCTTATTTGCAGGTTTTTATTAACTTTGTAAATTGGTGGACCAATAATAATCGGAGGGTTTAAATACCCTTGATGAAGAAAGAAAGCCCAAAGATTTAACGCTCCACCCATCTCCATTCACAAATAACATTCAAATGATGGTAAAACTATTCTTATGCTCCTACTTTGCCGCAGTTTCGTCTTTCGTACCTCAATTTGTAGGTGGTGACTTGAAAGGCAAAGTGTTGGCGTTCATCCCTACCGCAAGTTTGCACGAAAAATACACCGAATATGTAGACGAAGCCAAACAGGCTTTTGAAAACATGGGATTAAAAGTTGAAGTGCTAGACGTGAGTAGCGCGCCCAAAGAATTAACCGAACGCACACTGCAACATTGCGACTTGATTTATGTTTCGGGCGGAAACACATTCTTCCTATTACAAGAACTGGAAAAAAGCGGTGCAAAAACCATTATACGCGAACAAGTGAATGGGGGCAAACCTTACATTGGCGAGTCGGCCGGTTCAATTATTATGGCCCCGAACATATCGTATGCAAAAGACATGGACGAAGCAGAAAAGGCTGCACCGCAATTAAAATCGTTCGAGGGTTTGGGACTGGTAGACTTCTATCCGCTCCCCCATTACAAGAGTTTCCCTTTCGAAGAAGTTACCGAAAAAATGCTTGTCAAATATGCCAAGCTGGGGTTAAAACCCATCACCAATCAGCAGGCGTTGTTTGTAAAGGGGAACCAAACCACGCTTATAGAGGTTAAGCAGTAGGCCATAAGGCTGAATTTGACGAATAAAAGGCGTTAGATTGCAACGTACATGTTTACGAACCTACACGCCCAACACCATTCTAAACATGGTAGCCACGTGCTTACCATGCAAGCAAAACGTCCACTTCACCCGTTTGGGCTAAACAAAAATCAGGCGTGATGTACCTTAAAGGTATTTCACGCCTGCTTTCATTCTATTTCTTTTCAACCAGTCCGCCTGCCGAAACCTTTGTGGCGGTGTTGACAATATCTATTGGCGAACATTCAAAAGGTAGTTCAACAGCGAGGTGCGCCGCCCATTGCGCCACCGCTTTCTGGGCCTTATCCAGTCCCTTTGGTGCATATCTGTTGCCAACAACTTTCGTTCCGAACAGGCATTCGAACCAGGTGCAGGCCGCCGTATAACGTCCCAACACCAGGTCGAGGTGGAAACCGTCACGGTTAAGATGGTCGCCAACAAACGAAGTACGGGCGTTTTGAATGGCCGTGCCCACGGGAACAAAGAGGCTAAACTGTGCGTTTTCTTTCTTCAAGCGTTGTGCACCCTCAACGATGGCACGATACATCTTGTCCTGATTGCGGTCGTAGTTGGCAAATCCGCCATGCGTTGAGTTCTGTGCGTATGCCCAAGTAACGTGCCATATCAGCTTAGTGGTGGCGGGAACACGCGCCCGAACGTAGGCGATAAGACTGTCTAAATGGGGTTGGAAACTGCTGTACATGCCCGAAAGCTGACTAACCTGCTGCAAGCTAACGTAATCCCACTGTTCGTCGCGCAGAGCTTTGTCGAGCGTATAGTTGGCCGTACGGGTCATTTTACCGTCTATTCCTATCTTGCGATAGTCGTAATCGGGCTTGTCGGTCCGTGCGTTGTTACAATGTCTTTCTAGCGAACAACCACCAATATACATGTTGCCGATAACCATCTGATGTCCCGTAGCAGCCGCCAACTCAAAGAGGTTCTGCTCAATGGCATCTTCCGAAAAGCTGTTTCCGATAGCCAACAACTTCAAAGGTCGGTCGGCAAAGGCCACCTGCACACACAAAACGAACATCAACGACAGCGCCAAAGCTAGCCCACGACCACTTGTCGTAAAACCTTTTATCTGCATATTATCTTTATTTAAGGGTTAAGTTCTTCTGCAAACTGTTATTTGGCCAACTTCAAACGCAAGCTGTTCAGCACCACACTCACGCTAGAAAAAGCCATAAGGGCACTGGCCCACATGGGCGTTATCTGAAAATTGATGCCGAAAAGATGAAGTGCACCTGCCGCAAGAGGTATGCACACCACATTATATATAAAGGCCCAAAACAGGTTTTGTCCAATCATAGCCGTTGTTTTACGGCTTAGGCGTATGGCTTGGGGCAGTCGACGTAGGTCGTCGCCCATCAAAGTGGCCTGCGCGGCATCCATAGCCACATCCGTTCCACGCCCCATCGCAATGCCCACATCGGCCAAAGCCAAGGCTTGCGTGTCGTTGATGCCATCGCCAACCATGGCCACCCGCTTGCCTTCGGCTTGCAGTTGGCGCACCATATTTTCCTTATCTTGTGGCAAAACCTTACTTCGATAGTGGCTTATTCCGGCCTTCTGCGCCCAATAACGCGCGGCCTCATCCTTGTCGCCACTCATCATATACACCTCAATGCCCATGTCTTGCAATTCGGCCATGGCCTCTTCGGCATGGGGTTTAAGGCTCTCGCGCATTTCAAGCGGCAGGTCGTCGGCCTTGGTAAAGTCGATGTTTTGGTTGGGAATGGTCAGCGTTCCCGTCTTGTCTATCACCATCGCGTTCACCCCTTTAAGGCTTTCAAGCGCCGCCGCATCTTTTATCAGCACGTTCATCTGTGCCGCCTTGCCAATGGCCACCATCAAAGCCGTGGGCGTGGCCAAGCCCATAGCACACGGACAAGCAATGACCAGCACGGCAACAGCCGAGAGAATGGCCTGCGGAAGGGCCGCATTTCCGCCCAACAGCCACCACAAAAGGAAGGTTACAAGGGCTATCAAAGCCACCGCGGGCACAAAAACACGCGCCACACGGTCTACCGTGCGCTGCACGGGAGCCTTGCTGCCTTGAGCCTCTTGCACCATCTTGATGATTTGGGCCAAGGCCGTATGTTCGCCAATCTGCTGCGCCTTAAACCTGAACTTGCCTTGCGACACCACCGTTCCTGCCAGCACCTTCGCGCCCTTTTGTTTCAAAGCGGGTGTGGGTTCGCCCGTTATCATGCTCTCGTCTATGTATGCGCCATCGGCCGTCATAAAGCTTTCGGCCGCGGTAACAACACCATCGACAGGCACTTTCTCGCCTGCACGAACCTCCAACACATCGCCCACAGCGATAGTGGCAATGGGCACATCGCGCATTTCGTTGCCGTCGATAAGGCGTGCAGTCTTGGGTGCAAGTCCCATCAACTGCCTAATGCTGCCTGCCGTCTCGTTTTTGGCGCGTTCTTCTAGCAGTCTACCTGTAAGAACAAAGGTGATTATCATTACCGCGGCATCGAAGTAGGTGTGCCAAACAATGCCTCGCGCCCCCCAAACGGCATCGCCCCAGAAGGTGTTGAACGCACTGAAAAGGAAAGCGATGCTTGTAGATAGGGCCACAAGCGAATCCATATTGGCCGAGCCATGACGCAGTTGGCGCCATGCACGCGAGAAGAATTCGCCGCCACAAACCACGAAGTTGGCCAAGGCCAAGAGCAAAGCCACCTGGTTGTTTATGGTTTTTCCGCCTAAGTTAAGCCATCCCATAGACACGCACATGCACAAAAGGGCAAAGCCCCACGAAAACAGCGTGCGCCGTTTAAGCCGTTGTAGCTCACGACGTTCTATGGCCTCTGCCGAACGATTGGTCTCTATCACGAGGTCGTAGCCAATGGCATTGATTTCGCTTTTCATCCTTTCGAGACTTATCTCGTCGGGATTATACTCCACCAAGGCCGTTCGCCCTGGTAAATTCACTGCCGCACTCTTTATGCCTGGCAACGAATTAAGTTTCTTTTCCACATTGGCAGAACAGGCCGAACAGGCCATGCCCACCACGGGTATTGTTCGTTTTTCCATTGTTTGTTGATTTTAAAAGCCTCACCCCCTACCCTTCTCCAAGGGGAGAGGCGGGTAATATGTGTTATTATTTTTGCCGACAGCCCACGAGTTTATAGGTTGAAACGGGCGTTCGCCACGATGCAACCAAGCTATCGGCTTAACTACTAAAGGTGAAAAGGTGAAAGAGTGAAAAGGTGAAAAAATGACTAACG
This sequence comes from Prevotella sp. HMSC073D09, assembly GCF_001814145.1. Lineage (NCBI taxonomy): Bacteria > Pseudomonadati > Bacteroidota > Bacteroidia > Bacteroidales > Prevotellaceae > Prevotella > Prevotella sp. HMSC073D09. The sequence continues at coordinate 46,007 of NZ_KV815128.1, forward strand.
TCACCTATTCATTTGGCTTAACTCCTTAACTTAAATATCAGTTGACAAGTTTACGAGTAAACTGGTTGACAAGGTCGTTATCCGCACCGCAACAAAGCATTTGGCTTAACTCCTTAACTCCTTAACTCCTTAACTCCCCTGTCCTTACTCCTCACCCCCTTCTTTGCTCTAACAAGATACTAACAATGCGGTCTGCACTGCGCCCGTCCCAACGGTCGGGTATTGATGCGTGTTTCCATTGTCCTGCTTGCAGTGTGTTTAGGGCAGCGGCTAGAGCCTCAGGGTCTTCGCCCACCAACACATTCGTTCCCTGCTTCACCGTTTCGGCATGTTCGGTATAACTGTTCAGCGTGATGCAAGGCACGCCATTGAACGTCGCCTCTTCGGCCACGTTACCCGAATCGGTGACGATACCCTTGGCATGGGCCGTAAGATAACCGAACTCCAAGTACGAAAGCGGTTCTATAACATGTACATTGGCTGCACCGCCCAATTGTTCCAAGCATTCGTTAACGGCCTTGGCTGCCGCTCCGCGCAAAGGTGCAATCACGGGCATATTTGCCGATGCCGCTACAATCTGCCTAACCATAGCCAAAAGATTGGGCATGTTGGCGATGAGTGCCTTACGGTTAAGCGTGAAAACAAGATATTCGCCATCGGCCAGGTGCAAGTCGGTGAGCAACGCAGGGCGCACCAACCTATTATGATTAACGCGCAAGGTGTCCATCAGGATGTTGCCCACCATATATATTTTAGATAGTTCCGCCCCTTCGCGCGTGGCAATGCTGTTACTTCCCGCGCCTGCTGTGAAGAGCAAATCGCTAAGTCCATCGATAACCAATCGATTTATTTCCTTAGGCATATCGATGTTGAAACTACGCGTACCAGCCACCAAGTGGGCCAAAAGGATTCCCTTTTTCTTGGTAACAATAGCAGCGGCGAGGGTAGATGCAAGGTCGTCTACCACAAGAACCACGTCTGTTGGGTGGCCTTGCAGATACCTTTCAAAGGCCGACATCGCTTGTCCAGTCAGTTCGTTCAGGTTATCGCAGTCAACGCCAAGGTACACTTGCGGTCGTGCAAGCTGCAAATCGTCGAAGAGCGAGCCTTCTAGCGTGGGGTCGTCTTCGCATCCCGCATACACCAATTGATAGTTTATGTCCCTACCCTGCTCTTTGGCTTTCTCTATTGAATGTACAATGGGTGCCACCTTCATGAAGTTTGGGCGCGCACCCGCTACGATACAGATGTTCATTTTCGTGTTTATTGATTAGCACAAAGGTACAACAATTTGGCGGAATAGGTGCAAAAATGAGGTGATGAGTTTTTGAGTTTTTGAGTTAACAAGTTAGGGAGTTTTTGAGGTTATAAGCTGTTGAGGAGGGGAGTTAATGATTTTTTGAGGTGGTGAGGTGGTGAATTAAACTTATCGGCGCAAAGAATCACCAACTTGCAAACTCATCAACTTATAAACTCATTAACTCATAAACCCACCAACATATAAACACATTAACTCATAAACTCACCAACTTATAATCTCACCGACCTGCAAACTCACCAACTTATAAACTCATTAACTCATAAACCTACCAATTCAAAAACTCATAAACTCCCCAACTCAAAACCTTAAAATGTTGTTTTTTTATTTTACAATATCGTTCTGATTTTCACTCCGTTCTAGCGAAATACAGGCCAAAAAGTGGATAAATACCCACTTTTTATAACCTTTCACGTCTTCCAATATGTCCTTTTTTAAGAAAAAGGGCTGCATTTTGCACCATTTAGCCTTACTAGATTGGTTGCGGACTCATTATTTTTTATGCCCAATTACCCGCTTTTAGCACCCAAAACCCCACTTTTTCATGGTTAATTTGCCCTTCTGAGCCATGTGCCTAATGGTTCGAGAGGGTTGTATTTATACCATTGCAACGTATTTTTATGCTTTTCATCATGCGTTTAGCACCATTTTTCAGCGCATTTAGCACCATTTCACCTTGCGTTTAGCAGCAAATCGCAAGGCATTTAGCATCAAAACGCACTGCGTTTAGCACCAAAATGCACTGCGTTTTGCTGCATATTGCACTGAATTTAGCAGCAAATAGCAAAGAAACGGGTGCAAATGGCGGTTACTTTAAATAAAAATTCATTTTGCCGCATTAGCAGGTTACCCCCTTTTTGCATCAAAACAAACCTTCGCGAGAATCGATTATTTGCGGCAAGGCGAGCGATTGGTGGGCAAAAAGGCACTCACAATGTTAAATTTCCGACTAAAAACCAGACAAAATCAAGTCATCCACATACACACGCATGGGCAACGACATGGAAAACACATACACTTACGTTCGCCAAGGCGAGCGGGTACAGAGCTTGCACTAAAAGGCATGACGACCTTAACTTATAAGTTCAAACTCATAAACTCAAAAACTAACTCATGAGCTCAAACCTAAAAACTCATCAACTCAAAATCTCACCAAGCCATAAGCTCAAACTTAAAAACTCATCAACTTAAAAACTCACCAATCCATATGCTCAGACTCAAAAAACCATAAACTTAAAAACTCTCCAACCCATAAGCTCAAACACAAAAACTCATAACCTTAAAAATTCACAAACCTATAAGCCCAAACTCATAAACTCAAAACTAACTCATAAGCTCAAACTCACATACTCACATACTCAGGAAATCACATACTCAACTCATAAACTTAAAAACTCTCCAACTAAATACATAATTTATGCCACAAAACGGAACAAGTATTAATAATATTTGCTATATTTGCGCATACTAACAAACTCAACATGAAAAAAGTACTATTGATATTGGCCCTGATGCTAGGTGCATCCACCGCAACCTTTGCCCAATCGACAAAGGATGTGTTGTACCTTAAAAACGGTAGCGTTATCTATGGACAGCTCATAGAAATGGTGCCAGAGAAACAGGTGAAGATAAAAACAGCAGATGGAAGTGTGTTTGTTTACAACACAAGTGAAGTAGACCGCATTGCAAAAGCGGAGAAAGAAGTGAAAGAGCAGCGCAGCGAACGTAAGTCGTCGTTCAGAACGCGCAAGATTGCCACGGGTTTTAAGGGATTTATCGACGACTCGTACTCGGCAAGCATGAATGGTAGCGACTTTAACAGGGGCGGACTTAGCGTTAGCTTGGGTAGCCAAATCTTACCACAGCTGTTTGTTGGCGCAGGACTTGGACTTGAATATTACAACGAGCCGGAAGTGCTTACGGTACCTGTATTCGCCGATGTACGCGTTAACTTTATCAATAATGGCCCTATCAGTCCTTTCCTTGGCGTGAAGGTGGGTTATACGGCTCTTGGCGACTTCGAAGGTTTCTATCTCAACCCCATGATTGGATGCCGTTTCGGGCTTACCAACAAGTTGGCCCTGCACACCGCCATTGGCTATGCCCTGCAAAACGCTGATTATACACACGAGGAACGCTACTACAGCCCATACGGCACAACCACATTCAGGCGAAGTATTTCTACCATCTCGGCAATTAAAATACAATTTGGCTTTGAATTCTAAAATAAAAAAGCGATAAGGCGCATCAGGCATTGTGCCCCATGTGCTTTATCGCGAAACAACATAAAGGAAACCCGCAACCCTTACTACCTTTACAAAAAGAAAACAAAAGCGACATGAAGAAAGCATTACTAACTTTGACACTGATGCTTGTTGCATCGGTAACAACCTTTGCACAAACAACGAAAGACGTGGTTTATCTTAAAGACGGCAACGTAATACGTGGTCAGCTGGTAGAAATAATACCCAATAAGCAGGTAAAGATAAAAACAGCAGACGGCAGCTTGTTTGTTTACAACACGAACGATGTTGCACGTATAGAGAATGCCGAGATTGCAAAGAAAGAAAAGAAGAGCGAAGACGAGCCGACTTTCAATGGCCTAAAAAAAATAGCCAGAGGCTTTAAAGGCTTTGTGGAAGGTAGCTTTTCGGCCAGTTTAGACGGCAGCAGTTATCATAGAGAAGGATTAAGCGTTAGCCTTGGTAGCCAAATTCTTCCGCAACTTTTTGTGGGTGGTGGCATCGGCTTTGAGTATTTTGGCAAGCCCAATACGGTTACTGTCCCCATTTATCTCGACATACGTACCAACTTTATCAATGGTCCCATCTCGCCCTGTATTGGCACCAAGCTTGGTTATGCATTCGGTAGAGACATTCAAGGCTTTTATTTCAACCCCATGGTGGGCTGCCGTTTCGGCCTTACCAACAAGTTAGCCCTGCACGCAGCCATTGGCTATGCCCTGATATACGACGTATATATCAGCGAAACCTATAATTATGGCCAAAGTAATGAGTATTACTATAACTTGGATTTCAATGGAACGCCCATATCGGCCATTAAGATACAGTTTGGTTTCGAGTTCTAATAAAAGGCATGTACTAACTACTCCCCGATAAGGTTCAATCGTTGTTCGCGGTATCGTTCTTCATTGCATTTCACTATCTGCCAAAGGCCTAACGACTGACATAGGCTGGCAGTGCATAACAAACAAGTGCGCGAGTGCAGACATACAGCAACTCACCTCTAAACACACGCTCTTAGAGCGGGCTTAGAGGTGAGTTTGTTTGTTAGTTACAACTAAGCAAACCGCTTTGGGGAAGGCCTGTTGTGGGTAAGCTATGGCTCTTTATGCGCATCCAAAATATGGTCGCGGCATTCTTCCATCAACCATTTGGGGGTGCTGGTTGCTCCGCAGATGCCCACCGTTTGGGCATCGGCAAACCAGTCGAGGTTTATCTCGCTGGCATTCTCCACATGATAACTCTTCGGATTTACGGCCTTGCATTCGTTAAAAAGCACCTTTCCGTTGCTACTTTTCCGTCCGCTCACAAAGATTATCACATCGTGTTGGGTTGCAAAACGCGCAATGTTGGGCATGCGGTTGGCCACCTGTCGGCAAATGGTGTCGAAACTGCGGAAAGTGGCCGTAGGGCTGATGTGCGATTGAATGTACTCGATGATGCGGTGGAACTCGTCTAAACTCTTCGTGGTTTGCGAATAGAGGTAGATGTCGCGATTGAAATCCAGCTTTGACACCTCGTCGAAATGTTCTATCACGATGGCCTCACTGCGCGTCTGCCCCACAAGGCCGAGCACTTCGGCATGTCCGTTCTTTCCGAAGATAACGATTTGCGCATCGGGGTTGGCGTCGAATTGTTTCTTGATGCGCTTTTGCAACTGCAACACCACAGGGCAAGTGGCATCAATTATCTCGATGTTGTTGCGCCGGGCAAGTTCGTAGGTTTCGGGTGGCTCGCCATGTGCGCGCAGCAGCACTTTCACATCGTGCAATTCACGAAGTTGCTCGTGGTTGATGGTGGTCATGCCCATAGCCGTTAGGCGTTCCACCTCCATGCCATTGTGTACAATATCGCCTAGGCAATACATCTTTTTGCCTGCCGCCAATTCTTCTTCGGCCTTTTTGATGGCCGTTGTAACGCCAAAACAAAATCCACTCCCGTTGTCTATCTCTACCTGTATCATTTCACATTAATGGTTATCACAACCTTGGGCTGCTTGGGGTCGTTGGTAATCATCAGCACACGGGGTGCAGCCTTCACGTTTTTAAGTTGCTTTTCGTCGGCCGTTATTTTAAGCTTGGCCATATCGCCAGGCACGATGTGCGTTTTGTTGAGCGATAGTTTAAGACCTGCGGTGAACATTTGCAGCGAGCTAATGTCTAGTGTGCTGTGACCTACATTGGCAATATCAATTTCGGCTTTCTTCACCTTTTTGCCGTAAATGGTGCCAAGGTCTACCTTTGTTGCCGAGAGTTTTATTTGCGGCGCGTTGTGAAGGTCTTTTGTCGACAGCTCGTTAAATCCTGGGAGAAGAACTGCCGACACGCTTATTTCCTTGTCGGCCGACACCTTATCGCCGGGGAACATGCCCAAATAGATGTTGGTTTGGGTCAGGCCGAAGTTGCGGAGCGAACGCGAATCGAGCGTAATGGTGGCCACACCGCTACGCCCCGACATGATGGTTGAGGGCGAAACATCGGCTTGGAGATATGGCGGCAGATGCATCAATACGGGCTGTACGGGCTTGCCCGAATTGTTCATGATGTGTATTTTCTGCACGGGGCGGTCGCCGCGGTTCACGTCGTCGAACTCGATGTTGTTCTTTTCTACCATCACATCGCCAAGGGTGAAGGGGTAAGTGCCTGAGAAGTCTACCACTTCTTCAACCACCACGCCTTTCAGCGTTAACACAAGCGGTTCTTTTCCCGATGGCCCATAAAGGCCAATTTGTTTGTTGAAGTGACCCATTTGGGCGGCATCGTAGGTGGCTTGCACCTTAAACACCTGCCCAGCAGGTATCTCGGTCTTGGGATAGTTAACATCGGTGCATCCGCAACTCTTGCGAACGGCTGTGATGCGCAGTGGTTTCCCACCCTTGTTTTTTACTTCGAAGACGGCGGTCACGGGTGTGCGATACAGCACTTGCCCACAATCAATGGCCGCGCGTACAGCTTCCATGCGCTGTGCCGAGGCCGAAAGGCCGGCCATAGAGAGGAGCATGGCCGCCAAAATACTGTTGTTCATTATTGTTATTGTTTATTTTATCGTTATGGTTAGGGCCTTGGTGCGTGCCATATACGCTGGGCTGTAAGCGCATTGCACGGTGCAAGTGCCCGTTGTGAATGTTCCGGGGCGATCTACATAAAAGGTGCTCTCTACCACATGCGTGCCCTTAGGCATCATGTCGGCGTAATAATAGGTGGCGTTGTCGCGTGGCGAGCAGTAAAATCCGCCGCGATAGCCCGTGAGTTGATTAGCAGGTTCCATGCAGGCGGCGCGCTTGTCTACCACCTGAACGAAGTCGTAATCGCGGTCGGCAGTGATGGTTATGCGTACCTTTACCTTGCTACCCACCTTCAATTCGCCATCGTACAGCAGCTCGCGCTTAACGCTTAGGCCCATAGAGGCATCGGCAATGTCGGTTGTGCGCTGCGTAAACTGGGCGTAGACAGAACCCCACGACGTGCCGGGGGCGGTCTTGTCTACGGTGAAGGTGTTGAGGTTAGCACCCGTCATGGTGGTCTTTACGTAGCCCATACCAGCCGAGGCGTTGGGCGTTTCGAGGCGTTTGCCATCCACTGAAAGCTTTGCAGGCGAGTCGGCAGCGGCTTGCAACACCTGCATGTTGCCGTTGAGGAAGGCGTAAACGGCATTGACACTGTTGATGGGCGTATCCCAAACCTGCGTGCGTTTTTGCTGCAACAACCAACGTTTCATCTCGTCGAGTGTGCTTGTGTCGTGGGGTTCGAGGGCTTGTATGGCCTCGATGGCGGCCACCTGCGTAGGTATCTTGTAGTCGAACCAGCTGTAATAGGCCT
>NZ_KV815128.1:53485-54466 GCF_001814145.1 Prevotella sp. HMSC073D09
CGAACCAGCTGTAATAGGCCTTCCGCGTGTCGTAATAGCGGCCCATTTCTTCGGTAAACACGCTGTATTCGCGAATGCTCTGCAAATACTCTTTGCCCATTTGTGCGTAGCCGTTCTTGGCCAAGATAACGGCTGCAACGGCCTTACCATAGATGGTGAAGGCAGCAGGTTGCTTGGCCAAATGACTGATGAGGTAGGCACGATCGGCCTTAACATCTTCGTAATAGCTCTTGTCTACCAACGAACTTACATAAAGGTAGCCCACCGCCCATTCGCTAGGGCGTATGTTCTTCTCGCCTCGTTGCTCGCGTTTCTTCATTGCTGCGACTTCGTCTGCTACGCGCTTACCCATGAAAGCGAATGCCCTTTCCAGATTGCGGTTCATGTCGGTGCGCCCGCCCGTTAGGGTTTGCAGGCGCGTTACCATCTCGGCCACGGTCAAAGTGACGTAACTACTGCCTGCCATACCTGGGAACCAACTCCACGAACCATCACCACGCTGCAACGCCCGCAGCTTGTTTGTAGCTTGGTTTAGGCGATACGTGATGCCGTTCTCGTCGAAGAAACGCACCAATTCTTGGCGTTGGCGGGTTTCGTTCTTGCCGTTCCACACCCAAGGCGTTTCGTTCAGCACCAGCGTTTTCAGCTCCTCGTTCTTTTCAAGTTCGCTTACCATCGAACCTTCTCCTTTGTTTTCCTGTTTCCAAAGTTCTACTGTACTCTTTATTACGGGGGCTTGTTTAAGCAGATAACTACCCAAACTGTTTACATAGAACGAAGTAGCTAGGGATATGGCATCGCTTTCGTCGACACTACTCATATAGGGCAGGGTCTGCACCATCATCCAAGCGGGGTTGTTGGTGTACTCTACGGTGAGGCGATTGTCGGCCCTATTTACGGCGAAAAGCTTACGCAGGTCGATGTTGAGCGTACCCGGACGATGCTGGGTAAAGGCCTTCGAGTTGGTGACAAGCTCGGTAT
>NZ_KV815128.1:54566-68489 GCF_001814145.1 Prevotella sp. HMSC073D09
TCGAGTTGGTGACAAGCTCGGTATCGCCCAGCAGGGGCAGGTAGTGTTGTTCGCCGTCGCTAAATCCTTTGCCCGTTACCGATATGCGGCATATCCACACACGTACGCCTGCGGTATAAAACTTAGTACCTTCTTGCAAGTTGAGTGGGAAACTAACGTTGGTGGTTTGACCGGCATTTACCGTGCAAGTCTTCGTTTCTGTGTAGAACGTCTTACCCGTTTCGGGATCTACAATCTCAATCAATGCCGTTCCCGTCAACGCCTTTTCGGAGGTATTGATTACGCGGGCAGTTATCCAACCCTTGTCGCCCAAACGCATAAAGCGCGGCATGTTGGGCTGTACCATCATCTTCTTGGTGGCCACAGCCTCGTTCTCCACCATCACGTTGTTCATTTCCTTGTCGGTGGCCAAGCCCATAAAGCGCCATGTGGTGACACTTTCGGGCAGCGTAAACTTGATAGCAACGTCGCCATTGGCATCGGAAGTGAGGGCCGGATAGAAGAAAGCCGTCTCGTTCAGGTTCTCGCGGATGGTGGGTTTGTCAGTAGAACTAGACTCTGGCTTAGCCTCAGGGGTTTCCTCCACGTCTTTGGTCTTCACCTCTTCGTATGCAACTGCGGATGCCCTGGTTTCTTTTGCAGAAACAGAAGATAAGCCCCTTACCCTAACAGAACCTGTTAGACTGCTCTTCCTGCTGTAACCGGAAACCACAACTTCTTCCAGTCGATCCCCTTTGAGACCAAACATCGAGGTGAAATAATAGGCCCAATCGAAGCACGACGTGTCAAACCGATAAAAGCCTAAGGAGTTTACGGGTAACGAGCGCAAGGGATTGCGGGAATAAACTTCGTAAGAGCGTAGGCTCCATGCCCACTGCCAGACGGCATAGGGCACGGGGAACGAGTAGCCTAAATCGAAACCCCAACGATGATTTACAATTTGGTCGAGCGACTTATCGTAAAGCGTAGCCATCAATTGCGCGTTGGCCGGCTTGCCGTCGGGATGCTTCAGGGTCAAAGTCCACTCTTCTTTCTGTCCGGGGGTGAGCTTATTTCTGAACGTTTTCCACTCGGCCAGCAATCGTTTGTCGGGTGTTGCTCTCCTGATACTTAGGGTGTGGTCGTAGTAATGGTCGTCCTTCACCCAAACATAGCTGATGGTTATGCCCTCGCCATATTCGGGTTTGTATGTGTAGGGGATGGTGATGAGCGAGTCGCTGAGTACGGTTGTGCCTTTTTCGAGAACCTTATCACCCGAATATATGGCGTAAAGCACGTAGGCATCTTTGAGCGAAGTGCCCACCTGCACGTACACGGGACTGCCATCGAGATTGAATTTCGAGGACGTTTGGTAGGCCCATATCTTCGAGTCGACCACAGGTCGGCTGTCGTTCATGCTGAAAAGCACGAACTCTTGGTCAACGGTATCGTTCTCGCAGACAGCCACCAGCCGATGTTTGCCCGACGCCAAGGCCGCAACATCGAATGCGATGGGTGTGTTGGCCTTAACCGTTTGGGTGGTCAACTCATTATCTATATAGTAGCGTACATCGCCAGGAATTTCTGCACCTGATGCGTTTCTGAAACTAAAAGCGATGCTTTTAAGGCTGTCTTTCTCACTTCTCTCTGGTAAATCACAACTCAACACCGTGAGTTTGCTACCTAGCGGCAACGACATGGAACCCAATCGGGTTTCGCCGCCTTGGTCTACAACGGTGGCTGTAACCTCGAAGTTGTAGAAACCTGGACGTTTCTTACCCTTAGGAAGGGTCAAGGGGATGTTCACACGGAAAGCTCCATCGTCGTCGGTCACCGTGCTTTCACGGGCTATTTCGTTTGGAGACTCGTCGTCATCCCTACTCCACCACCACCAAAAAGCGGGGTTGCGCTTAATCGTATAGGTAACTTTTGCACCCTGGACAGGCACGCCCGCAAAGCTCTTGGCGTGCCCCATAACCACCACCGTGTCGCCTGGGGCATACTTCTCGTTCACCTTGGGGAAAGAAACTTCGAACGTCGGGCGTTTGTATTCCTCAACTCGGAACGTTACGTTGCCACTTATCTTGCTCGATGCACTAACTCTGAATGTACCCGTAAGCCCACTGGTAGGCAACGTAAACTGTGTAGACAATTTGCCAAAGGCATCTGTAACGACCTCATTTTCGGCTACAACTTTCCAATTGGCATCATAAAGTTTAAGTTTTAAGCTTTGCCCGGCCGCGCCCTTACGTTCTAAGTCGGGTCCACGAAGCACCCAAATGCCTGCCACATGAACGGTTTGCCCTGGGCGATAGATGCTTCGGTCGGTGTACAGGTGCAGCCTAGGACTTGTTTTGTCGGAGCCATAATAGCGGTATTGGGTGTCATAAGCCGCTTCGTTGAAATAAGTATCGTCTTTGGCGTACACGTAAATGCCACGTATTTCGTTATCACCAAAGGCGTGTTCAAGTTCGCCGTCGGCACCACAAGTAAACAATTTCGTCTTTTCTTTCTCTTCTTCGTCATCGTAAAACCTCAGTCGCACCTTTGCATTGGGTACGGGATGCCCTGTTGTGGCGTTCAAAACGGCGATGCGCACACGGTCGTCTGGCAACTCTTGTAACACCGGAACGAGGTTGGTTACATTCAACAACACGCGGCGTGTGGGTACATTCTTGTTGTCGGGGATAATCTCCAACATGTACATACCTACGGGCAAGCCCTCCAATTGCAACGAGTCGTTTGTGAAGACATAGTTGGGCACGCCCACAAACTTGCGTTCGCGGGTAGCGGTTGGCACAGCTTTCATGTTCCTTCGCAGCTTGGCCAACACCTTAGGTTCTTCCACATCCCCTTCAAAGTCGCCATTTACGTTCAATCGCCACACCTTCATGGTTATCGTCTTGATGTTGCGTACGTTCGAAAGATACACCTGTTGGGGCTTTTGGGGCAGCAACATGTGGCGCACGCGCATGTTGAAAGTGGGGTTTATGCGTTCATTATAAGTATTGCGCAAAGTGTTCATGTTTTGCCAAGTGCCCCATTTCGACAGGGCGTAATTGATATATTCCAGTTCTTTCTCAACACCAACGTCGGATGCCGATTGCATCATGTTAGCACGTACGATGGCCAATTCGCCCGCTTCGGGTAAGTCGGCATACATGTTAATGAAAGAGTCGAGCTTATGAACGATACGCGACTTGTAGAACGAGAACCCTTTCCCGTCATCGTCGTCTTCGCCTTCATCGTCAGAATTGGAACGAAATCCCCTTTCAAACATCATGCTGGCCACGATGCAAGCAGCCCGTCTGTTGTCTGCTTTTGCGTAGAAGTCGTACAACAAGCGGTAGTTTCCTGCGGCCATTGCCAGCACATGCAACAGGTCGTTGTTGAAAATGCGGGAATCGACGCCAGGTAACAGCATCGGTTCGTAACCCTTGGCCTGCGTTTTGGCCAAGAGTTCGGGATGCTGCAACGACAAGTCGAAAAACGCTTGTGCCGTTTTACCGTCCTTATTTCTCAAATCGTAATTATTGCGATATATTTGTGCCAGAGCCGATTGGTACACGGCAGCCAAGACAGGTTCCGTGTTTCTCACCGCCAACTCTTCCGCTTCTATCCGTTTCACCTCGCCCAAAAGCGAGTCGGGAGATATGGCCGACTGCAAAGCGCCCTTGCAAACGGAGGCTTTAAGCAGCGAGCCGTATTGCTTATCGACCTTTGCTTGCTTCTCTATCTGCTGTAAAACGCCCAGAGCTGTCTTAGGCAAATCTTTCACCATTGCCACATCAAACTGTTTCCAAAGCTCGTTGTATCCATCAGCAAAAGCCGACTGACATACCATTATAAATAAGGCTAATGCCCAAAAAGCAATTTTCTTCATACGTCTTTCTGTTGTTTTAAGACCTGTTTATATCAAGTACGATCACGATGGGACACTACTCTGCCATTATAGTATTCGCCTCAACCGTACAAGTGGTGGGGGCATGGAGAAACCTGTGTGTCACTGTACATCACTGCCGCTGTTTACTTTACCGTTATGGTTAGGGCCTTGGTGCGTGCCATATACGCTGGGCTGTAAGCGCATTGCACGGTGCAAGTGCCCGTTGTGAATGTTCCGGGGCGATCTATATAATAGGTGTTCTCTATCACATGTGTGCCCTTTCGCATCATGTCTGTATAATAATAGGTGGCGTTGTCGCGTGGCGAACGGTAGTAACCGTCGCGATAGCCCGTCAGTTGGCTTGTCGGTTCCATGCAAGCGGCGCGTTTATCTACCACCTGAACGAAGTCGTAGTCGCGGTCGGCAGTGATGGTTATGCGCACCTTTACCTTGCTACCCACCTTCAATTCGCCGTCGTACAGCAGTTCGCGCTTAACGCTTAGCCCCATCGAGGCATCGGCAATGTCGGTGGTGCGCTGCGTAAACTGGGCGTAGACAGAACCCCACGACGTGCCGGGGGCGGTCTTGTCTACGGTGAAGGTGTTGAGGTTGGCACCCGTCATGGTGGTCTTTACGTAACCCAGACCAGCCGAGGCGTTGGGCGTTTCGAGGCGCTTGCCGTCCACTGAGAGCTTTGCAGGCGAGTCGGCAGCAGCCTGCAACACCTGCATGTTTCCGTTGAGGAAGGCGTAAACGGCATTCACACTGTTGATGGGCGTGTCCCAAACCTGCGTGCGTTTCTGCTGCAACAGCCAACGTTTCATCTCGTCGAGGGTGGTCGTGTCGTGGGGCTCGAGGGCCTGTATGGCCTCGATGGCGGCCACCTGCGTGGGTATCTTGTAGTCGAACCAGCTGTAATAGGCCTTCCGCGTGTCGTAGTAGCGGCCCATCTCTTCGGTAAACACGCTGTACTCGCGGATGCTCTGCAAATACTCTTTTCCCATCTGCGCGTAGCCATTCTTGGCCAAAATAACGGCTGCAACGGCCTTGCCGTAGATGGTAAAGGCGACAGGCTGCTTGGCCATACGACTGATGAGGAACTTGCGTTCGGCCTGTACGTCCTCGTAATATTCCTTGTCTACCAGCGAGCTTACATAGAGGTAGCGCACCGCCCATTCGCTTGGGAGCACGTCTTTCTCGCCTTTCTTCTCGCGTTCCTTTATCTCGGCCACTTCCTCCTTAACCGCAGTGCCCATAAACTTGAATGCCCTTTCCAGGTTGCGGTTCATGTCGGTGCGCCCGCCCGTTAGGGTTTGCAGGCGTGTTATCATCTCGGCAACCGCCAATGTTATTGAGGGACTGCTCTTCATATCCTCAAACCATCCCCAACCGCCGTCATACCTTTGCAGTTGGCGTAGCTTGTTCGTGGCCGTGTTGAGGCGTTGCGCGATGCCGTTCTCGTCGAAGAAATGCACCAATTCTTGGCGTTGACGGGTTTCGTTATTGCCTTCCCACACCCAAGGCGTTTCGTTCAGCACCAGCGTTTTCAGCTCCTCGTTCTTTTCAAGTTCGCTTACCATCGAGCCTTCACCATTCTTTTCCTGTTGCCACAGTTCAATGGTGCGCTTTATTGCGGGAACTTGTTTGAGCAGATAACTACCCAAACTATTTACATAGAACGAAGTAGCTAGGGATATGGCATTGCTTTCGTTAACACTACTCATGTATGGCAGGGTCTGCACCATCATCCAAGCGGGGTTGTTGGTATATTCGATGGTGAGGCGATTGTCGGGCCTGTTCACGGCGAAGAGTTTGCGCAGGTCTATGTTCAGCTTGCCTGGGCGATGCTGTGTAAAGGCCTTCGAGTTGGTGACAAGCTCGGTATCGCCCAGCAGCGGCAGGTAATGTTGTTCGCCGTCGCTAAACCCTTTGCCCGTTACCGATATGCGACATACCCAAACTTTTACGCCGGCAGTGTAGAACTTGGAGCCTTCTTGCAGGTCGAGCAGAAAGCTCACGTTCGTGGTTTGGCCGGCACTCACCGTGCAGGTTTTCGTGTCGGTATAGAACGTCTTGCCCGTTTCGGGGTCTACCATCTCAATCAAGGCCGTCCCCGTCAACGCCTTATCAGTCGTATTAATTACGCGGGCGGTTATCCAACCCTTGTCGCCCAGACGCATAAAGCGCGGCATGTTGGGCTGTACCATCATCTTCTTGGTGGCCACGGCCTCGTTTTCCACGATCACGTTATTCATATCTTTGTCGGTGGCCAAGCCCATAAAGCGCCAGGTGGTGACACTTTCGGGCAGCGTAAACTTGATGGCCACGTCGCCATTGGCATCGGAAGTGAGGGCGGGATAGAAGAAAGCCGTCTCGTTAAGATTCTCTCTAATGGCAGGTTTTTCGCCATTACCCGCTACTACCTCCTCATCAGTATTGTCAGCATAGCCTTTGTCCTTGCCTGCCTCCATAACTTCAAGTCTTTCGTCTTCCACACAATCGTCTGCCATAGAGGATAAAACAGCAATGCGCTTTATTTCATCATCGCGTTTCAAAACAGGCGCAGTAAATTTCACGTTTCCATTACCCACCGACTCATCTTCGTACAGTTCCTCAGCATAACTTAGTCCGTCTAGATAGTCAAAGGGGTCATCATACCGGAAACAAGCTTTTGAAAAACGGTAGAACCTAAACGAGGGAGTGGGTAGCAGACGCACTGGTCGAGAACCCGAAAGTTCTACTGAGGCGGGATTCCAAATCCATTGCCAATTAACAGAAGGCGCATTGAAATTATATCCCAAATCAAGCCCCCAATGGTGTTCCTTTATTCTTTCGAGCGACTTATCATAGAGTGTGGCCATCAGTTGGGCGTTGGCAGGCTCGCCATTGGGATGTTTCAGGCTTAGGGTCCACTCTTCTGTTTGCCCTGGCGTAAGCCTGTCTCTAAACGTCTTCCATTCGGCCATCAGCCGTTTGTCGGGTGTAGCTCTTACTATCGAGATGTTGCAGTCGTAGCATTCATCGTCTTTCACCCAAACATAGCTAATCGTTATGCCGTCGCCGTATTCGGGTTTGTAGGTGTAGGGGATGGTGATGAGCGAGTCGTTGATTATGGTTGTACCCTCTTCTAGAACCTTATTGCCCGAATAGATGGCGTAAAGCACGTATGTATCTTTCAACGATGTGCCCACTTGCACATACACGGGCTTGTTGTCGAGATTAAAACTTGATGCCGACTGATACGACCATATCTTCGACTCCACCACAGGACGGCGATCGTTCAAGCCGAAAAGCACAAACTCGCGGTCGAGCGTGTCGTTTTCACAAATGGCCACCAAGCGATGTTTGCCTGAGGACAGGGCGGCAGCATCGAATGGAATGGGCGTGTTGGCCACAACCGTTTGGGTGTTGCTCTCCTTATCTATATAATAACGTACGTTGCCGGGGATTTCTGCACCAGTGTTGTTCCTTACGTTAAACAGCAATGTTTTAATGCTGTCTTTCTCTATTTTGTCGGGCAGATCGCACGTCACCGAAACGGACTTGTACCCCAACGGCAGGCTTATCGCACACGAATGCGTTTCTCCGCCTTGGTCTACAACAGTGGCTGTCACCCTGAAAGAAAAAAAGGCACATTCCCATTTAAAGTAGGGAAGTTCCATAGGAACCCTCACGCTAAACATCCCTTCACTGTCGGTAACTGTGGTATCGTTGTCCGTTTCACCCGCATCTTCATCGACGTCGCAGCTTTGATAGCACCAAAATACAGGGCTACGCTTTATCGTATAGTACACTTTCGCCCCCTGAACAGGCACACCGGCGAAACTCTGCGCATGCCCTTTAACAACCACGGTGTCGCCCAAAGCATACTTTTCTTTCACTTCAGCAAAGTTCACGTCAAACGTCGGACGTTTATACTCTTCCACCCTGAACGACGTGCTGGCGTAATAATCTCCTTTTAACTTTATGGTGAAATTACCCGTAAGCCCATCTTTGGGCAAGGTAAATTGCGTTGCGATTTTGCCAAAGGCATCAGTAACAGCCTCACGCTCCCCAATTTCTTTCCCATTGGCATCACAAAGTCTTAGCGTTACTTTCTTTCCTGCTACGCTTTTACGTTCTAAGTCGGAACCGCCACAAGCCGAAATGCCAGCCACTTGCACAACTTGCCCTGGCCGATAGATACTCCTATCGGTATAAATAAACAATGTTGGCAGACCACTATGGTCGTTCCCTTGAATATAAAAACCAGACCAACCTTCTCTGCAAGCATACACGTCGGTTGGCGTATAGGGGAAAACATCCTCCAAATCTTCATTATATTCCAAACTACACACCACTTCACCATTGGCTTTACACGCCAAAGTCTCAACCCGCGTCTTGTAGTCCGTCCGATCTTTAATGGTCACCTCCACTTTGGCATTGGGCATGGGATGCCCCGTGGTAGCATTCAATACGGCGATGCGCACATTATTTCCGGGCTGTTCCTGCATCACGGCCGTAACATTGGTTACAAACAACAGCGAGCGTTGCACGGCCACTTCCTTGTTGCTGGGTATAAACTCTAACATGTATGCACCCACGGGCAAACCGTCCAACTGTATCGAGTCGTTCGAGAACTGGTACGCACTCTTGCCCACAAACTTACATTCTCTTGTGGCCGAAGGCACCGCCTTCATCGTCTTCCTAAGCCTTTGCAGCACTTGCGGTTTGTTTATATCTCCTTCAAAACGCCCGTTTATGTTTAGTCGCCACACCTTCATGGTGATGCTTGCGAGGTTGCGCACATTAGAGAAACGTACCTTTAAGTTTTTTTTCGGCAAGATAAGCCGCCTAGAAGCCACATCGAATGTAGGATTGGATGCCGTCTTCAAAGCGTTGCGCAACACGTTCATCCGTTTCCACGAGCCCCACTTAGACAAGGCATAATCGATATATTTCAGAACCTCGCTCTTTTTCACCTGCTCGGAGCCGTACATCAAGCTGTAACGATAGATGGCCAATTCGGCAACTTCGGGCAGGTCGGCATATACGTTCATCAGCGAATCGAGTTTACGAACGATGGGCAACTCATCAAATTTGCATGTGTCCTCTTCCCCATTTTCCTCGTTAACACTATCCGCAAAGTTGGTTTCCGTCTCTTCCAACATCAACCTAGCCAGCAGGCAAGCCGCTCGCCTATTTCCTACCTTCTCGTAATAGCGATACAACAAGCCGTACTCACCAGCTGCAAGCCCTAGCACATGCAGCAGGTCGTTATTAAAGACATGGCTATCCATGCCAGGAACCAGCAGGGGTTCGTAACCCTTAGCCGAAGTCTTGGCCAATAGTTCGGGATGTTTAACCGACAAGCTGAAATAGGTTCTGCACTTACTGCCGTCACCGTCTTTCAGTTCGTCGTACACATGATATAGCTGCCCCAAGGCCGACTGGTACACGGCTGCCAACACCGGCATTTTATCTCGCACGGCCAGTTCGGCCGCCTCTATTCTCCTTACCTCGCCTTCGAGAGAGTCGGGAGAGATGCTCACCATCACCTGTGCTTTGCAAAAAACGGCTTTAAGCATCGAGCCATATTGCTTTTCGGCCTTTGCCTTCTTTTCAATCTGCTGCAAAATGCCCATAGCCGTCCGTGGCAAGTCTTTCTTCCTTGCCACACTGTATTGTTTCCACAATGTGTCGTAATTGTCGGCAAAAACAGTCTGGCATACCATTATTAATAAGGACAATGCCAATAAAACAGCTTTTCTCATACGCTATCGTTATGTTTTAAGGCGAGGTTTATTAAGTTCGGGCGCAAGGGTGTGCAACTCTCCGATGTGCAAACATAACTTGGCCATGCCCTTTCCAAGTTCGCGCAACTAATGCAAAAGTAAAAAAATATATCTGAAAAGCAAAACTTTACTTCCTCGTTTTTATGCCTTTAACGAATAATATGGATGTTGCGGCACGTTTTCGTAATTAAATAACTAACTTTGCCTGAAAGAAAAAGATAAACAATGAGAAATATGAAGCGTTTAAACCATCTTCTTATCGGTGCATTGGCCGCCATGATGTTGGCCTGTGGAACTACCAGCCAAGTACCCATTACGGGGCGAAAACACTCGCTGCTCGTATCCGATGCACAAATACTTAGCCTCAGCAAGCAAGAATATGCCAAGTTTCTAAGCAGCGCCCGCCTATCGTCTAACGCCGCCAATACGGCCATGGTAAAACGTGTTGGCCAACGATTGGCACGTGCTGTGGAAACCTATCTGATGAACAATGGCTACCAAGACGAGATTAAGAACTTTGAATGGGAGTTCAGCCTCGTGGCCGACAATCACGTAAATGCCTTCTGTATGCCTGGCGGAAAGATCGTGGTTTACGAGGGCTTGCTGCCTGTAACCCAAAACGAAGCCTCGTTGGCCATCGTGCTGGGCCACGAAATCGCACACGCCGTTGCCAAACATTCGGCCGAACAGATGTCCAAAAAGATACGCCAAGCCTACGGCACACAGATTGGCGGCAGCATACTTGGCGCCATAGGTGGCGAAACTGTGGGTGGACTGGCGCAGGTGGCGGCAGGGCAATACTTCTCGTTTAGAAACTTGAAATACTCGCGCGACAACGAGTCGGAGGCCGACCACATGGGACTTATCTTCGCGGCTATGGCCGGTTACGACCCCTCGGTGGCTGTGGCCTTTTGGCAACGCATGGCGGCAAAGTCGGGTGGCGGCAACACTTCCGACATGTTTAGCGACCACCCCTCAGATGCGAAACGCATCGCCGCCATACAAAAGCTGCTGCCCGAGGCCATGAGTTACTACAAAGCCTCTGGCAACGCGCACGCCAACGCCCCTGCAACAACGAGCACAAGGCCAACCAGCACGCAACCCACCAACAAGAACAAGGGTTCGAAAGGCGTGTCAGCCGCTGGCTTATACCGAAACTCTAAGCGCAAATAGCGTAACAAAAAGAACATGCCGAACGAAGAAATGAAGAAGTTTTGCCTCGACCTCGACATCGTGGCCGTTGAGCGGCTGAACGCCCGCTACGTGCTTATCAGGCTCACCCACACCCAACCTTTGCCCCCAATGAAACCCGGACAATTTGTTGAAGTGCGGGTAGACCACTCGCCACAAACCTTTCTGCGACGCCCCATCTCCATCAACTATGTAGACATACTGCGCAACGAAATGGGCCTTTTAGTGGCTACTGTGGGCCACGGCACACGCCAAATGGCCTTGTTAAAGGCTGGCCACACGCTTAACTGCGTGTTCCCCTTGGGCAATCCTTTCACCCTTCCCGCATCGCCCAATGAGCGTTTCTTGCTCGTTGGCGGCGGCGTTGGTGTGGCGCCGATGCTTTTTCTAGGGCAAAAAATCAAGGAGATGGGCGCACAACCCACATTTTTGCTAGGCGCGCGCACAGCAGCCGACTTGCTGGAAATGGATCTTTTTGAACAAACGGGGCGCGTACTGGTAACCACCGAAGACGGGTCGGCAGGCGAAAAAGGTTTCGTTACCAATCACTCGGTGCTGCAAAATGAGACGTTCGACATGATTTCCACCTGCGGTCCCAAGCCCATGATGATGGCAGTGGCACGTTATGCGCGCGAAAAAGGCACGGCATGCGAGGTGTCGCTCGAAAACTTAATGGCCTGTGGCATCGGCGCATGCCTCTGCTGTGTGGAGAAAACGGTAGACGGAAATCTCTGCGCATGCAAAGAAGGACCTGTGTTTAACATTCAAAAACTGCTTTGGTAATGGCCATTCTCAATACGAATATCGGCAATTTGTCGATGAAAAATCCCGTGATGACAGCCTCTGGCACCTTCGGTTATGGCTTGGAGTTCGAAGACTTTGTGCCACTTGACGGCATCGGCGGCATCATTGTAAAAGGAACAACCTTGCATCCACGACAAGGTAACGACTATCCGCGCATGGCCGAAACGCCGCAGGGCATGCTAAACTGTGTGGGATTGCAGAACAAAGGCGTTGACTACTTCGCCGAACACATCTATCCCAAAATCAAGGACATTGACACACGCATGATTGTGAACGTGAGTGGCAACACACCCGAAGACTATGCAGAATGTGCCGCACGTATAGATGCACTCGAAAACATACCTGCCATTGAGCTGAACATTTCGTGTCCCAACGTGAAAGAGGGGGGAATGGCCTTCGGAACGACTTGTGCAGGAGCTGCTAGCGTGGTGCGCGCGGTGCGTGCACGCTACGGCAAGACGCTTATCGTGAAACTTTCGCCCAACGTTACCGACGTAACGGAGATTGCACGAGCAGTAGAGGCGGAGGGTGCCGACAGCGTGTCGCTCATCAACACACTTATGGGTATGGCTATCGACATCGAACGGCGGCAGTCGGTTTTAAGCATCAACACGGGTGGCCTAAGTGGTCCGGCCGTTAAGCCAGTTGCCTTGCGCATGGTGTGGCAGGTGGCAAAGGCGGTGAAGATACCCATCATCGGGTTGGGCGGTATATGCAATGCCACCGATGCCATCGAGTTTATCATGGCTGGCGCATCGGCCATTCAGATTGGCACCGCCAACTTCCTCGACCCTACCGTTACCATTAAGGTACGCGATGGCATAAACCAATGGCTAGACAATCATGGCGTTAAAGACATCAAAGAGATTGTAGGGGCGGTTGGATAAACGGTTTTATGGGCGCGTTGAAGTATGCCTGCCATTCGTCCATACATCCGAAATATCCCGAATCCTGGCTCAACATTCATCTAGCAATGGGCAAACGGTTTATTTGGGCTTAGCATCACAAAGATAGTTAAACAACTTCTCAAATTATAGTAATGTTAAAACTCAAGGCGCCTTCAACATGTCAGAGATAAGATTAACAGCAGATAGTCCAGGTTATGTTAGTGTATGGGAAATAGAGAATGACCTATACGACTTTAGCAAAGTAATAAACAAAAAATACAGCCAAATTGATTTTGATTTTGTTTTTTGTTTCAGAGCGTTGCATACAACACGGGGCATCCGCTCAAAAGTCCGATTCGAGAAAGACAGTAACTATTTAGGCATGGATTTAATCATGTCATTAGATGAATTTAATCCACATAAAAAGAACGTTTCTATGCAACGGCGGATTATGGGTAAACATTTCTTCCCCTTTTTTGCAGAGAACATAAAGAAATACAGAAACAAGTTGCCCGTGCTCAAGCCCATCGAAAAAGATTTGGTGGAGGACATGCGGCTATTTCTCATTGAAAACCTTTGGCTGCCTGACGATAGTGGTAGTTTTAAGTTGACGATTATAGAAAAGGTTTCTTACGACCGTGCAATTGCATTATTTGGAAATCCAAAACAAAAGACATTTATGGATACCGAAGATGGTAAGGCGCATGACATCATGTGGGAAGTGGACGAACAGACTAGGTTATCGGCTCAGTACAAATTGAAGGATAAAGTTTGGGTACTAGAGAACTATAAGATAGCATGAAGATTTGAACCAAACACATTGCTTCAAGGAACAAAATAAATTCTAAAACAGGGCGTCCATTTGCTTATGCAAGAGTGTTTTGGGCAAGAGGCGTAAGCGGATTTCGTCTTGACTTTTAATGTTTCTATAAGTTGAGTAGTCTGTTACCTTTGTGATACCAACACAAGATAAACATCCTTCTCATATACGAAATGTAGGACAAATCAACCCACTGGCTCATAAACTCACGAAAAACAACAAATCCCGAACGAGTCAACTCATCAACTTATAGGCTCACCAACTTACAAACTCAAAAAATCATCTACTTGTAATCTCATCAAGCCACCAACTCATCAAACTTACCAACTCGCCACCCTTGCCGACTCACCACTCTTGCCAACCCGTTAATTTGTTAATTCGTCAACTAAGCAACTCAACCACTTAAAACTTAAATTCTTATTATTTATTTTACAACACCGCTCTAATTTTCCCTCCGTTCTAGGGAAAATGCAGGTCAAAAAGTGGGTAAATAGCCACTATTTTTAACCTTTCACGCCTTTCGACTTGTCCGTTTTTAAGAACAAAACCGCCATTTTGCACCATTTTGCCTTTCTAGTTTGGTTG
>NZ_KV815128.1:68589-69020 GCF_001814145.1 Prevotella sp. HMSC073D09
TTTGCACCATTTTGCCTTTCTAGTTTGGTTGCCAGCTCATTATTTTCTACGCCCAAAAAACCACTTTTACACCCTAAAATCCCACTTTTTAATGGCTATTTTGCCCTTTTCAGCCATGTGTTTCATGGATCTAAAAGGGTTTGTTTATACCATTACAGTGGATATTTATGCTTTTCGTTTCGCATTTAGCGGCATTTTGCACTGCATTTAGCATCAAAACGCACTGCGTTTTGCACCATTTCACCTTGCGTTTTGCACCAAAACGCACTCCGTTTAGCGGCATATTTCACTGCGTTTAGCATCAAATTGCACCGCATTTTGCTGCAAATGACCCAAAAACCAGTGCAGAGGGCGTTTGTTTTTAATAAAAATTCATTTTGTCTGTATTTACAGCTGCCCCCCTTTTTGCATCAAAACCAACTTTCGCGAGA
>NZ_KV815128.1:69120-79439 GCF_001814145.1 Prevotella sp. HMSC073D09
TCGATTTTTTGCGGCAAGGTTGGCGATTGGTGGAAGAAAAGGGCACTCACAATGTTAAAATTCCAACCGAAAACTAGACAAAAAAAACTTTCTGATGATGAGTGTTTATAAGCTTGTGAGTTGGTAAGGTGGTAAGTTTTATAAGGTGATGCGGTTATAAGCTTGTGAGGTTGTAAGGCCGTGAGGCCGTAAGTTGGTGGGAGTATAAGGTAGTGAGATCGTGAGTTGATGAACTCATAAGCTTTTAAACACATGAGTTCAAAAACTCATGAACCTACTAATTCATGATTTCACAAACCCATTAACTCACTAGCTCATGAACTTACAACCTCACCAACTTACGACCTCACCAACTTATAACCTCACAAACTCGGCAATTCAAAGGTTCAAAACCTTAGTGTATCTTGAAGAGTTCTTTAATTCCACCTAGGCTACCCAGTAGGTTTGTAGCCTCGTAAGGCAGGTAAACCGTCTTGGTTTGGTCGCCTTGTGCCAACTCTTGCATCATGGCGATGTACTTTTGTGCAAGCAGATAATTGGCCGGATTGGTACTCTGTCCAACGGCATCGGTAATCTTTTGAATGGCTATTGCCTCGGCCTCGGCCTTGCGAATGCGTGCTTGTGCCTCACCTTCGGCAAAGAGAATGGCCTGCTGTTTGGCAGCCTCAGCGCGGTTGATGGTAGAGGTTTTCTCACCTTCCGACTGCAAAATCACGGCTTGTTTCTCACCCTCACTGGTAAGAATGGTGGCGCGCTTGTTACGTTCGGCTTGCATCTGTTTCTCCATAGCCTGCAAAACGCTCGATGGAGGTATGATGTCTTGCAGTTCAACGCGGTTCACTTTGATACCCCACTTGTTGGTTGCATCGTCTAACACCGAACGAAGTTTAGTGTTGATGGTGTCGCGCGAGGTGAGCGTTTGGTCCAATTCCATTTCACCGATGATGTTACGCAGCGTGGTTTGAGTAAGTTTCTCAATGGCGTTGGGCAAGTTGTCAATCTCGTAAACGGCCTTAAATGGGTCCACAATCTGGAAGTAGAGCAAGGCATTGATTTGCATTTGGATGTTATCTTTGGTGATAACGTTCTGCTTGTCGAAGTCGTACACTTGCTCACGAAGGTCGATTGTACTCGAATACGAGTAGCGGCGGTTGGCCATTCTTACGATGGTTTTCGCGTTATCCACAAAGGGTATGATGATGTTGATACCTGGTTTGAGGATTGCTCGAAACTTACCCAACCGTTCGATGATTTTCGTTTCCGACTGGGGAATAATTACAAGCGACTTCTTAACGAAGACAATGGCCAGCAATATTGCGGCGATAATCAAATAAGTTCCTAGATATTCCATTGTTGATTATTGTTTTGGTGTTATTCGATTTGGATGTTTACTGCGGATATAGTAAGCCAGAGGCATCGCCCTGCGCACAAATTTAACGCAGGAACTAGCCACGACCTTGGCCTGCAAAACCCATTGCGCATCCGCTTAACGCATGCGCTCCATGGCTACACATAGCGGCCAGAGACTGTTTCAGACACGTTCAACCGTGGCGATGATGCTTTCCATCTTGACGATACGCACCCTTTCTCCTATTTTAATAAGCGACCCGTCAGCCGAAACGGCACGCCATTCGTCGCCGTCTACCTTTACATAGCCGCTGCGTTGCGGCTGCACATCTTCTATCACCACGCCCACACGCCCTTCAAGCGCATCGGCATTGCTCTTTCGTTCTTCCTCGTCGCGGTGCAGATACTTCATCACCACGGGCCTAACGGCGAAGATGGATAAGATTGAGAAGAAGGCGAAACAAACCACTTGGCCCCAAAATGGGAAAGCAAGCCAGCATCCCACCATTGCCAAAAGAGCGCCAATGGCGAAACAAAGGATGTAAAACGTGCCAGAGGCCATCTCTATTATTAGGCAGAGTAGGCTTATGAGTAGCCAAAACAGCCATTGATTTGAATTGAGGTATTCGAACATCTTTGTGGTATTTTGATTGTGTTTCCAAAGTTAGACAATATTTGTCAAACTGCAAAACATTTGTGAGAATAATTGAATTTTGAGTTTTTAGCATGAGCGAGAGTTTGTATTTTGTTGCAAAAAAACAACAAAATATGCACAGATAAAGTAAGCATTTTCAATCATTGAGAGGCTTTGTTATTTCATATTACAACCACTTTCACCTTAACTACCCAAGCATATCAAAAGGGAAAGCTATCACCTGTATAACTTACAATTTGCCACTTTACAGAGCAACATACTCACCTCACGCAAGCATTAGGCCACAGCAACCTACCAACCCGCGCTATCGCTCTAACAAAGCTATCACCCGTCACTTCATTTAATTTAACAAAACAAGTGAAAACAAAAGTGAAAGACCGTAAGAAAAAACTCATTTTTGTAAAGATTACGACATATAATTACTAATTTTGAACACAGAAATATTATTCATCCATAAAATTAAATAAACTATGAATAGACTTAACTCCATCGGAAAAGCACTGATCGCAGGCTTAGTTTTGTTGTTAACCATGCCACAAATTGCACACGCAAGAGCTAGGATTCCTGTCGGGACACGCGATGTTATCGACATTGTTTACAACATTCCAGCAACGGACAGCATCATTATCGACGGCAAACAGGTGAACTTGGCACGTATGCACAAGGAGTTCAACATTGCCTACATCCTGCCCCTATGGGTGACTGAAGAACCTAAACTTGTGCTATACGATGCCCCATCGGAAACCTATTACGAAATGACAACCGAAAAATCGCAGGCCTTTCTGAAAGAGTATATGAAGGAAAAGAAGCTAGATGAGGCCAGCTTGTTGAAACTAGGTTTCTATACACGCTACGGCGGAAAGGCTGTTTTGTTGGCTATCGTGGCCTTAATGATATGGGGACAGATTCCTTCGCGCAAAAAAGAAGAGAAGATAGAGCCTACTGAATTATAACTAAGATGCCATGGGAATAACTCCATTTATCATCTTCGCCATTATTATGACAATTGGCATAGTTGTCGCTTTGGTATTCTTCATCTCGGCTAACAATAAGCCGTTAAACTTTGCAGAAGTAGAAAGCGAATCACAAAGACTTGGCGAGAACGAACTAAACACGTTCATAAACGATAAGTTTGGAATGTGCATCGAACATCTTGACGACAAAAGGGTGTTAGGGGTAAACTACGTTTACTACACCCCTAGCATGAAGGAATACTTTAAGAGTGCAGGCAAAGATTTGCTGAGAAGCGCAATGACACTTGGCACCGTGAAGTATACAACTGTGGAAACGCCCACACCATTATTACTCACCGCTGATGGATTACACATCTTTGACCTCAGCGTTGAAGGAAAGGTGAAACGGCATTTGATGTTCAATAACTCAAGATTAGAGAACGCTACACTAACACCTTTACCCGACGAGCAAGCTCCAAAGCTGTTGGTCGACTGTGCTAAGTTTTATAATCTACAAGTTCCATGCGAGGACCAGGTACGCGAAATAAAAATCTGCACCGTGGTCTATACTCCCACAGAGCAGTTCTTCAATTACAACAAGCTCCAACGCGTGTTGGCTTATGCTGCTGGCAAGGAGTTCTTTAAAGCCTTAGAAGAGAAATATCCGAACTTAAAGGCGTAAGTGATAATGAGTTGACGAGTTAACAAGGTGGACAAGTTAACGAGTTGATGAGTAGACAAGCTGCGAGTGAACAAGTTTACGAGTTAACGAGTGGAAAGTTAACGAGTGGACGAGTTGGCGAGCCAACATTCCCAAAACATACGGGTTGACAAGGTAACATACAGCCTTGCCAACCCGTTTTTATTCGGCATCAACGCCAAACTTAACCCCTGCCATTGCCAAATTATCCATCAACACCATCGCAGCCATCGCCTCGACAATGGGCACGGCACGCGGAACAACGCACGAATCATGACGCCCACGAGCCGCAAAAGTGGTGGGCGTTCCGTCTAGTTCAATGGTGTCTTGCTCCATCAGCACGGTGGCAACAGGCTTAAACGCCACACGAAAAAAGATGTCTTGGCCATTGCTTATGCCCCCTTGGATGCCTCCGCTATGGTTGGTAAGCGTAGAAACCTGACCTTCTTCGGCCACGAAAACATCGTTAACCTCACTGCCTTTACACCTAACCAAGTCGAAACCATCGCCAATTTCAAAACCCTTTGCGGCGTTAATACTCAGCATGGCATAACCCAATCGGGCGTGAAGTTTGTCAAATTCGGGCTCGCCAACCCCCACAGGACAACCCTTCATCACGCATGTAACCACGCCGCCAATGGTGTCGCCCGCGTTCTTCGTATCCAAAATAAGTTGCGCCATGCGCTTGGCCACCTCCTCATCGGGGCATCGCACGTCGTTGTTTTCTGTGTTCGCGAGGTTATACAGGCGATAATCCTTGTTCAAAACGATGTCGCCCACCTGCGACACGTAGGCCGAAATGGTTATACCCATCTGTCTAAGTGCCAGCTTTGCCAATGCTCCGCCCACCACACGCGCCAAAGTTATGCGAGCCGACGAGCGTCCACCGCCTCGATGGTCGCGCAATCCGTACTTATTATAATAGGTGTAGTCGGCATGCGACGGCCGGAAAAGTCCTCGCATATTGTCGTAGTCCTTAGAGTGCTGATTAGCGTTTCGCACGACAAAGCCAATGGGCGTGCCAGTGCTTTTCCCTTCAAACACCCCACTAAGCAATTCCACTTGGTCGGCCTCGTTGCGACTTGTTGTAAGCTTGCTCTGGCCAGGCCTACGCCGATTAAGTTCCGATTGGATAAAGTCTAAATCAACATCTATTCCTGCCGGCATGCCGTCTACCACACCTCCGATGGCTGGCCCATGACTTTCGCCAAAGGTGGTGAGGGCGAAAAGGTTTCCAAATGTGTTGCGCATAATTGTGAGGGGTAAACAGTTAAAGCAATAATGGCGAACACACAACCGCGCCAAACGCAGTTATGATGTGTTCGCCATTGTATATATAATATATGTGTTGTCTATACAACGAAGGGCTTAATGGTGCCCACAACCACCGCCATGATGGCCATTACCATGACCACAGCAGCCACCATGATGACCATGTTCGTGGCCTTCGCCATGATGATCGTGACCGCAACCGCAGCCATGTTCATGGCCTCCGCCTTCTTCATCGCCGTGATTGTGCCCGCAACCACAACCTCCACAGCCGCCTTCGCCACTGATATGGTTCAGCATTTGCTGCACTTCTTCGTTCGTAGCCTCGCGGTTTTCAACGATTTCGCCCTTAAACAGCAAGTCAAGTCCTGCAAGTGGGTGGTTCAAGTCCATCTTCACCGTGTCTTCGGTCACGTCAAGCACACGCCCCATAAAGCGGTTTCCGTCTTCGTTTTGCAACGGAACAACGGCATCTTTGTAGATGTTGTCGTGGTCGAAGTGTCCATTAATGGTGAATATCCCCTTGTTCAAGTCAAGAACGCGCTCGTCAAGACGTTCGCCATAAGCCTCTTCGCATTCGATGTTCAGCGTAAACTGCTCGCCCTTAGGCAAGTCTTTCACACCGTTTTCAAAAGCGTCGAGGGTGATGCCAAAGCCCGTAATAAACACAAAAGGGCGGTCGGCAGGCGCCTCTTCGATAAGCGTTTCCTTGCCGTCGGCCAGCGAATAAAGCTTATAAGCCACGGCGATAAACTTGTTGTTTTCTTTTTCCATTGTCATATTTCGTTTTTATCTTTTCCTTGCAATAATGATGCCAACGCGTGTTATGCCACAAACAGCACTCCCGCAAACGCGGCATTTCATGCAAAGTTACGAAAAACTTTCCGTATATATGGCCTATTCCACAAATTCCCTGCCACTTAACCAAATTGCTTTATCGCGTTGTTCTTTATTTTCTCACTGTCTTATTTAGCATCTTCCGCCTGCATTTTCAGTTGTATAACCCACAAAGCCCCTTCAAAGAATAAACGAAATCTCCTCAAATTAAGTCTAAAACTCCATCAAAGTCAATTTTAATCATCCGCCAGCTGCTATCTCCATTATTTTCTGTAACTTTGCTTTCGCAAGGCCAACACGCACCAAGAGAGATGGCCGTTTCAGCCCCTATCCTTACCACTCCAACTGTACAAACACTGCAACGAACGATGAAAAAGACGTTATCATTAGCCATATTCGCCCTTTTGTGCGCACTACATGCCCATGCGCAACGCCCTGTTTATGCCAAGATGTCGGGCGAATTGCGCCAGCTATACATAGAAAACCAAACCGAACGGCAGGCAGCCACTCGCTCAAACCAGTCCGACAGCCGCACCGTATGTGCCTTTGTGCGCATTAGCAGCAACGCCGAGGCCGTGTTTAAAGCCCACGGCTGCAAGTCGTTAGCGCAGTTTGGCAACATCCACATCGTGAACATCCCCCTCAATCAGCTGGCCAAGTTGTCGCAATCCAAATGGGTTAGCCGCATCGAAACAGGCCAAAGCGACAGCATATTGATGGACACCACGGCCAAAGTGCTGAACGCTTGGCCCGCATATCAAGGCCAATCGTTGCCACAAGCCTACACGGGCAAGGGCGTAGTGGTGGGCATTCAAGACATCGGATTCGACCTTACGCACCCCAATTTCTGCGACTCTACGGGCCAAACACTACGCATCAAGGCCCTATGGGACCAACTTTCAACCGACACCCTCGGCACAACCCTACCCGTTGGGCGCGACTACACCACACCCAACGCCCTAATCAGCCTGCGCCACACACGCGACGGCAAACAAGAAACACACGGAACCCACACGCTGGGCATTGCAGCAGGCAGTGGCTTTAAAAGCCCTTATCGCGGTATGGCATGGGAAAGCGACATTTGCCTAGTGGCTAACCTCACCAGCGAAAACAAAAACTTGGTGGACAAAAAGGACCTATATAAATACACCACTGCGACAGACGCGTTGGGCTTTAAATACATTTTCGACTATGCCAAGCGGCACAACCAACCCTGCGTGGCATCGTTTAGCGAGGGTTCTAGCTTTCGTTTCGACAGCGACACGCAACTCTATCATGCAGTTTTAGACCGTCTTCAAGGTCCAGGGCGCATCATCGTGGCCTCGGCAGGCAATGAAGGCGGACGAGCAAGCTACCTTAGAAAACCTCTGGGAACCGACTCGGCAGGTACTTTTATCAAGGATTCGAACGGCAAAATACGCGTGTCGGCAAAAAGTAAGGAGCATTTTTTGCTTAGATTGAGGTTTCATCGCGTGGGCACATTAACCACATACGACATCGACACGCGTGCATTAGTGGCCGCCAAAGACTCGCAACAGATAGACACGCTGACCTTTGGTAAGCTACAATACGAAATACAAGCGGTGGCCTATCAGCCCGACGACGAGGGCGCATTGGCCTACGAAATGCTCTTGCGCACATTGGGGCCTAGCACCTACGTACCACCAACGGCATTGGTATTAATTGGCGCAACCGCCGATGTGGAGCTGTTCCGCGGTGCAGGCGCATGGGAAACAAACAAGCGCGAACCAGCGTTGTTGGGCGGCGACGACACCCACACCATCCTATCGCCCGCCAGCGCACCTGCTGTTATTGCCGTTGGAGCAACCTCGTATCGCACACACATTACCAATTATAAGGGCGAAAAAAAGTATTCGTTGAAAGGATCAGGAGGCGAAAGAGCACCCTACTCTTCGAAAGGACCAACGACAGACGGCCGAACAAAGCCCGACGTAATGGCTCCGGGCAGCAACATCATCTCGTCGTACAACAGCTTTTACATTGCCAATCATCCCAACAACAGCGATGTGCAATGGGATGTGGCGCACTTTCAGCACAACGGTCGCACCTATCCGTGGAACTGCAACACGGGTACTTCCATGTCTGCGCCAGCTGTTGCCGGTGCTATCGCCCTGTGGTTGCAGGCCAACCCAACGCTAACGGCCAGCGATGTGCGAAACATTGTGGCACAAACAGGCACGCAACACAACACCTCTCTGCCCCATCCCAACAACCTTTATGGCTACGGACAGGTGGATGTTTATCGCGGCCTGCTCCACATCTTAGGCATTACCAAGGTGCAAGGCATCTACCAACACCAACCACAGGGCGTGCATATAACCCCAGGCAACAACAACGAGCTGCACATAACCTTTGCCGATGGGCAACCACACGCTTGTTCCCTGCGCCTTTACTCGCTATCGGGTTCATTAGTTCTAAGTAGGCCGCGCACGCTGTTGGCAGCACAATCCACCATACAGCTAGGAGCATTAGCAGCAGGCGTGTATGTAGTTCAGATACACGCAGATAGCCCTAAACATAGCGGCAGCACACTTGTTAGGCTCGTTGCAAAATAAACCAACAGCCCACATTACGCCTCAAAACAATCCTTACGCAAAAAACACCATTTCTAGGTATTGTGCCATTGTATATTTGTACTTAACTTTGCATCCATAATAATAACACAACTAAAACTTAAGAATTGAAATGAAAAAAACGGTGGTAGTATACGGTTCTTCAACAGGAACCTGCCAAAGCATCGCTGAAACGATTGCAAACAAACTGGGCGTAGAAGCCCTAGACGTGGCCAACTTCAACGCAGACGTTGTTGCCGAGAACGAAAACTTGCTCATAGGAACCTCTACTTGGGGTGCTGGTGAACTGCAAGACGATTGGTACGACGGCGTGAAAGTGCTTAAAGAGGCCGGCTTGGCTGGCAAAACGGTGGCTGTTTTCGGTTGCGGCGATGCCGAATCTTACTCTGATACCTTCTGCGGCGCAATGGCCGAGCTTTACAATGCAGCAAAAGACAGTGGCGCAAAGATGGTTGGCGAGGTGTCTACCGACGGCTATACCTTCGACGACAGCGAGGCTGTTGTTGACGGTAAGTTTGTGGGTCTGGCTCTCGACGACGTGAACGAAGACGATAAGACCGAAGGTCGCATCGACGCATGGCTCGAAGAAATAAAGCCCGCATTGTAAGTCGACTGCAAAGAAATACTTTTGCATTGAGCAAAACCAAGACGGTGGGGCGGCCATAAACAGCCCCACCGCCATATAAAAAAATACAAGACTATGCCGCAAACAGAAATGATTTCAGCCGACATGAAGGTGCTGATGAACCATATTTATGAGTATCAGAAAGGCGTGCGACAGATGGTTTTATACACCTTCAACAAGAAATACGAGCAATTTGCCATAGCAAGGCTTGAACATCAGCACATAGACTACCTGATAAAACCGGTGGGGAAAGAGAACCTCAACTTGTTTTTCGGAAAGAAAGAGTGCCTCAACGCCATCAGGATGATGATTAACCGTCCGCTAAACGAGCTCAGCCCAGAAGAGGATTTCATCCTCGGAGCCATGCTCGGCTATGACATTTGCCGACAATGCGAACGCTATTGCGAACGCAAAGAGCGCACTTGTAAAGTGGCGCAATAAGAATGCAAACAAAATAAACCATATTGAATATAATCAACATATCGATAACTTTTAATCTTGTTCGCTAAATAAAATTCATAATGTTTTTGTATAATATGTGAAGGGGTGTCGGGAGATACCCCTTTTCGTTGTATGTATACCAAGATGTTATGTAAACAAGACACAAACTAGAGAGGTTCTCAACCAAATTAGAGAGGGCTCTTAACCCCAACCGTTCACTAGAAAAGTTCGCTTTCATTTTATCCTAAGAAACATTCTTTTCCCGTTCCCCGAAAAGTGCGTTTTCTCGCCATGACAATGTTCGAGCAAGCTCAATGTTGTTCATTTGGCTTAACGAAAACGTTCTTTACTCGTTCCTCGAAAAGGGCGTTTTCTCGCCATGACAATGTCCAAACAAGCTCATCGCTGTTCATTTGACTTAACGAAAACGTTGATTACACGCAAAAGGTTGGCTAATCGCATTGATATAACGTGGAAGTCTTCTTGACTTTTAATACTTCTACAAATTGAGAAAAGCCTGTTTTCCCTATGCTCTAAAATCAAAATAAGCATCCGTTCATGCACGAAGTACCTGGCCAAAGATACGATAAAACCTGGAATACGGCTCCATTTGTTTGTGGCAAAACGTGGTTATAGTTCAGTAGGCAGCCTGGAAGAAATGGTTCCATACACTCTCTACAAGTTGAAAACCCTGCTGCAATGGCAGATTACTTCTGCGTTTGCATGGTGCAGCATGTAAGTGGCATGCCCTGCAACCGCCCCCGCTGGCCGTCACGAGTGTACATGTTTTCGGTGCCGATGACCACTCGCGCGTGTTTACAGCATCAGCATTTTGTCTAGTTTTTAGTAACAAATTTAACATTATGAGTACCCTTTTTGTCCACCAATCGCTCATCTT
>NZ_KV815128.1:79539-96889 GCF_001814145.1 Prevotella sp. HMSC073D09
GAATACGATGAAATGAATTTTTATTTAAAAAGACGCCATCTGCACCATATTTTGGGCTATTTGCCGCTAAACACACTGCGTTTTGGTGCTAAATGCAATGCGTTTTGGTGCTAAATGCACTGCGTTTTGGTGCAAAACACACCGCGTTTTGGTGCAAAATGCACTGCATTTTGGTGCAAAACACAAGGCAAAATGGTGCTAAATGCAAGACAAAAAGCATAAATATCCACAGCAATTGTATAAACAAAACCTTTTAGAGACATTAAAAACATGACCGAAAAGGGCATAATAGTGGTTAAAAAGTTGGATTTTAGGGGCTAAAAGCGTGCAATTGGGCTTAAAAAATTACGAGCATTCAACCAATCTAGAAAGGCTAAATGGTACAAAATGCAGGTCTTTTTCTTAAAACTGAACATATCGGGAGGTATGAAAGGCTAGAAATAGGGGCGATTTGCCTACTTTATGGCCTGTATTTTCGCTAGAACGAAGCGAAAATTGGAGCGCTATTGTAAAATAAAAGACAACAATTTAAGTTTTTAAGTGGATGGGATGGAAAGTGGGTGAGCTGGAGATGTTTTGAGTTTTTGAGTTGATGGGTTGGTGTTTTTTTGGAGCTTTTGAGTTGACGAGCTGATATAGTCAAACAGAATTGGATTAGGATGGCCATAGACACACCGTAAGCAAACCAAAGTGTTCCTTTGCCCCTGCGTAAGGGTATGCTGATGCCATGCTATGCACATCTTGCTAGCTGCTAACAACAATTTTCCAAAAGCAATTCTGTTTGGCTATAAAGTTGATGAATTGGTGGGTTGGTTTATCCTGTACTTCGTGTGTGAGAAGGGTGTTTATCTTGTGTTGGCATCACAGAGAGAACAAACTCCCCTTAATTTATAGCAACATAAAAAGTCAAGACAACTTCGTGGAAAAAGTGCTCTTTCGTTACAGTTTTATTTCGAAAAAGCAATCATTCTGCAATAATAAACGTTGATTATCAAGAACTTATAAACGTAATATTGTAGCAAAAAGGCTCGAAATGACATTACTTTACCAGAATTTATATGTGTCTGTTTGTGTAACTTATTGGTAATCAATAATAGTATGTACGCCTTATTGCTGAATAGTTACCCGAAAAAAATGCTAATGCCCGGTTTGAAATAAACCACCTTGGGCAAGCGGAACGCACAAAAGGGCAGGCGAAAGGCATACGACAACCCTTGCACACACGCCGTAAAAGACGCTGCGCGTATGAACAAAAGCGCATCAGCCAGCCGATTTTAACAAACCGCCAGCACGATGTCAGGCCAACAGGTGACCCAGTAAGGAAGAAGATGCTGTCGCAAACGCCTTGCAACAGTTAAGGCCTACACTATTCCACCGCGTGTATCCACAGGGCGAAGGCCAAAATAATAATGGCCAAAATGCTCAATACAACGAATAACACGCGACCTATAATGCGCCGACGCTTGGGCCAATTTAGGTTGCGTTGTTTAATCCGCTCTTCTTCACTAACTCCATTTCTCTTTTCTCTATCCATTTCCTAATTCTATTTTTATGTATAAGTAGACAACTCAACAAGCTTGCAAGCTTACTAGTTTATCAGTTGACGAGTTAACGAGTTCACTAGTTGGCAAGTTAACCAGTTCACTAGTTGACAAGTTAAAGAGTTCACTAGTTGACAAGTTAACGAGTTCACTAGTTGACAAGTAACGAGCTGACGAGTTAACGAGTTGACAGGTTAACTAGTTTACCAGTTTACTAGTTGACAAGTTAACCAGTTCGCTAGTTGATGAGTTAACCAGTTTACTAGTTGACAAGCTTACAAATTTACAAACAAACATGTTGACACGTCAATAAGACGTCCGCATGATGCAGCTGATGGGTCTAATAGCCCCTCACATCAACCTGCAACAGCTCTTAAAACCTCAATCCCAGTTGGAAGTCGATGAGGTTATAGTTGGTCGTTTTCAGTACCTTATCGTTCACAAACGCATATTCGGCACTTAGTTTGAGCATTCGCGACAGTTCGCAGTCGATGCCCAGTTCGTATAAAGTCTTGGCCGTGCTGGGCTTTCCGTTGGGGCAATATTGGTCGAAACGTGCCTTTACGTGCAGCTTTTTCCCATTAAAATCGGCCACTGGAGCAATAACCAAGCCATAGAAGCCATAGGCTTTGTCGCCTGCCTCGTAATTGATGTTGGCGTCTTGCAGGTCGGCTTTGGTGTTATGAACGGTCTTAAAGCCATAGCCTTTGCTGTAAATGTACTCGCTGCGGAAGGTCCAACCCTTCGTAACATACTCGCCACTCACGGCAAAGCGGCGTTTTTCTACCGTTTGTTTACCTTTCACCACCTGTTTTTGTCCTGCCCCATCCAATATCGGCTCGTGCGTATCGGGGTCTACTAGCGTGTAATTTCCCACTCGCGTGTAAGAGCCCGTCCACCCAAACGCGCCCAAACGCATGCCTTTAATGGGCATAACCCATAGTCCGCCAATAACGTCTTTACGCTGATCGGCATCGCGCATGTTGATGCCCTGCCCGTTAAACACGCCCACCTGATAGTGAACCAGCGGCCTTTCGTTGCTGTTGGGGAACAAGTCGCCCTGAATTTGCAAGCCGATGTCGCGCCCATTGCTGGCGGCTTCGCCCGTTCGGTCGCTAAATCCCGACAGTTTCAGCACGCTTTGCCCAAACGACATGAAGCCCTGGTCGATGGGGTGCATGGGATTTTCTAAAGTGAACGGCCGCTTAAATTGCCCCAGCTTTACGCGGAAGGGTTTATACTTCTGCCATTCGGCAAACACATCTACCACGCGCGGCGATGTGCCGAGGGTGGCCGTATTGCCGTTAAACTGCACTTGGGCTTTCCAATAGAAGTCGGTAAGCACACGTCCTTCTAACGAAAGACGCGCCATACGGATGTTAAAGCCGTTGCTCTCCGCCCCTTTCTGGTCGGCCCATTGGTACTGCGATATCATGTATCCGCTAAGTTTGAGGTTGCTCACCAAGGTAAGCTTTTTCTCTTCCGGCGGTGTATCGCCGCTTTGTGCGCTGGCTTGTAGCGTTGTTGCCGCCAAGAGCAGCGCAAGCATTGCCTTTTGTTTCATGAGTATCTTGTTAATAGTTATTGTATAGGCTTGTTTATGGTTGGATTGTTATGCGCGGCGTTCCAGCAGCACAACGTTCTCTACGTGAGGCGTGTGCGGGAACATGTCTACGGGTTGTACGGCCGTCACCGCATAGCGTTCGTCTAGCGCAATGAGGTCGCGCGCTTGCGTTGCAGGATTGCAGCTTACGTACACAATGCGTTGGGGATTGGCTCGGATAATGGTTTCGATAACATCGGCGTGCATGCCTGCGCGCGGTGGATCGGTAATAATAACGTCGGGCTGTCCGTTGTTGGCGATAAACTCATCGTTCAGAATGTCCTTCATATCGCCTGCATAGAAAGTGGTGTTGCCTATTCCGTTCAGCTCGCTATTCACTTTGGCATCTGCTATTGCCTCGGGTACATACTCCACACCCACCACTTTCTTGGCCTGTCGGGCCACAAAGTTGGCGATTGTTCCCGTGCCCGTGTACAAGTCGTAAACAATTTCTGTACCGCTCAAGTTGGCAAAGCGGCGCGCCACTTCGTAGAGGTGGTAAGCTTGTTGGGTGTTGGTTTGGTAGAAACTCTTTGGTCCTACCTTGAAACGGAGGTCTTCCATCACCTCGAATATATGGTCGTTGCCCTTGAAAACGTGCACGGGCAGGTCGGCAAATGTGTCGTTACACTTTTGGTTGTCTACCCAAAGCAGCGATGTTATCTGCGGAAAACGTTCGGCCACGTGGGCAAGTAGGGCGTCGGCCGTTTGTGGGTCGTCAGCTGTTTCAAAGTGAAACTGCACCAACACCATCCATTCTCCCGTGTCGCTATTGCGTATCATCACATCGCGCAGCAGTCCTTTTTGCTGTCGAAGGTCGAAGAAAGTGATGTTTTTTCCCAGCGCATAGTCCCTTATCTCGTTTCGTATTTGGTTTTGCAGGTCGTCCATCAGCCAGCACTTCTCGATGGGGAGTATCTTATCGAACGCCCCTGTGATGTGGAAACCGATGGCGTTCATGGTGTCGAAAGTTTCTCCCGATGCCACTTGTTCTCGGGTTAGCCAACGCTTGTTAGAGCATCCGAACTCCAATTTATTGCGATAATGCAGGGTTAACTGCGAGCCCATGATGGGATGGAACGTGGGAAGTTGCACGTGCGAGATACGCGAAAGCTGGTCGTACACCTGCTGCTGCTTGGCCCGCAACTGCTCTTCGTAGGGCAGGTTTTGCCATTTGCAGCCGCCGCACACGCCGAAATGTTGGCACACAGGCTCAACGCGCACGTCGCTATACTTCACGAAACGCACCACCTCGGCCTCGCAATAGCTGTGTTTCTTCTTTCTTATTTTGAGGTCTACCACGTCGCCTGGCACCGCGAAGGGTACGAAAACAACCATGTCGTTGACCCTCGCCAACGCCTTTCCTTCTGCCGCCACGTCTGTAATGGTGACGTTCTCCAATATCGGAAACTCTTTTCTCTTTCTTGCCATATATATAATAAGGTGCAACGCACACGCACCGTGAGGGAAGAAACAGGCCCACTTTCCGCCCTTTTCTTCACAAAAGCCCATCGCACGCAACGTCGGCGTTGCGCCCGAACTTGCGCTACACACCTGCAAAGATACATATTTCCTTCAAAATATCCGAATATTTTGCTCGCTGTTTACGATAACAGGCACTTTTGTCATGTACAATTTACAAAATCGGAGCTGAAAGTTTTGTAAATCAATAATATTTATCTATATTTGCAAAAGGTAAAAACAGAAAACATTATACGTTCTAATTCAATGAGTGAAAAAAGAGTTTACACCTTCGGCAATGGCGTTGCCGAGGGTAAAGCAGACATGAGAAATCTGCTAGGTGGTAAAGGAGCCAACTTGGCTGAAATGAATCTTATCGGCGTTCCCGTGCCTCCGGGGTTCACCATCACCACAGATGTTTGTAACGAATACTTCGAAAAAGGGAAAGAAAAGGTCGTATCTCTGCTTAAAGGCGAAGTTGAAAAGGCTGTCAATCACATTGAAAACTTGATGAACTGCAAGTTTGGCGACGTGAAAAATCCGTTGCTCGTGTCGGTTCGTTCGGGTGCGCGCGCCTCTATGCCTGGCATGATGGACACCATCCTGAACCTCGGACTGAACGACGAAGTGGCCAAAGGATTGGCAGAAAAGTCGGGCAACGAGCGTTTCGCTTACGACAGCTACCGCCGTTTCGTACAGATGTACGGCGATGTGGTACTGGGAATGAAACCCACCAATAAGGAAGACATCGACCCCTTCGAAGAGATTATACAGCAAGTGAAGGCCGAACGCGGCATCAAGCTAGACAACGAAATGACCGTTGACGAACTCAAAAAGCTCGTTGTATTGTTTAAGCAGGCCATTAAGAGACAAACGGGAAAAGATTTCCCCACCGACCCGATGGAACAACTGTGGGGCGCCATCTGCGCCGTGTTCGACAGCTGGATGAACGAGCGCGCCATACTCTACCGCAAGATGGAAGGCATCCCCGCCGAATGGGGAACGGCCGTTAACGTGCAAGCGATGGTGTTCGGAAATATGGGCAACACTTCGGCAACGGGCGTTTGTTTCAGCCGCGACGCCGCAACAGGCGAGAACCTCTTCAACGGAGAATATCTCGTTAACGCACAAGGCGAGGATGTGGTGGCCGGAATCCGCACGCCACAACAAATTACGAAGGAGGGTTCGTTGCGTTGGGCGGCACAACAGCTCATCGACGAAGATGTGCGCGCAAGCCAATATCCCTCTATGGAAGAGAACATGCCGGAGATTTACGCTCAGCTTAACGCCATTCAAGAAAAGCTGGAACGCCACTATCACGACATGCAAGACATGGAGTTCACCGTACAAGACGGCAAGCTGTGGTTCTTGCAAACGCGTAACGGAAAACGTACGGGTACGGCAATGGTGAAAATTGCAATGGATTTGCTGCGCGAAGGCGAGATTGACGAGAAGACGGCCTTGAAACGTTGCGAGCCCAACAAGCTAGACGAACTGCTGCACCCCGTATTCGACAAGGCTGCACAAAAGCAAGCTAAGGTTCTTACCCGCGGTTTGCCAGCATCGCCCGGCGCAGCTTGCGGACAGGTGGTGTTCTTTGCCGACGATGCCGCACGCTGGCACGAGGAAGGGCACCAGGTTATCATGGTCCGCATAGAAACGTCGCCCGAAGACCTCGCCGGCATGTCAGCAGCCGAGGGCATTCTCACCGCACGCGGCGGCATGACTTCGCACGCTGCCGTTGTTGCCCGCGGCATGGGTAAGTGCTGCGTATCGGGTGCCGGTGCCATCAACATCAACTATAAGGAGCGTACGCTCGAAATAGACGGTGTGCTGTTGCACGAAGGCGATTACATATCGTTAAACGGAAGCACAGGCGAAGTGTATCTGGGCCAAGTTACTACACAACCCGCCAAAGTGACGGGCGACTTGGCCGACCTGATGGAGCTTTGCAACAAGTACACCAAGCTGGTTGTGCGTACCAATGCCGACACCCCACACGATGCACAAGTGGCAAGAAACTTCGGAGCAGTGGGAATTGGCCTATGCCGCACCGAACACATGTTCTTCGAGAATGAGAAAATCAAGGCCATGCGCGAGATGATACTCGCCGACAGCACCGAGGGACGTGAAAAAGCACTGACAAAACTGCTGCCCTTCCAACGCCAAGACTTCTACGGCATACTCAAATCGATGAACGGATACCCCGTAAACGTGCGCCTACTCGACCCGCCTTTGCACGAATTTGTGCCACACGACTTGGAAGGTCAGCAAGTAATGGCGGCAGACATGGGCGTGTCTGTGCAAGAAATTCAACGCCGCGTAAACTCACTAAGCGAGCATAACCCCATGCTGGGACATCGCGGTTGCCGTCTGGGCAACACTTATCCCGAAATCACGGCCATGCAAACACGTGCCATTCTTGGTGCAGCCATCCAGCTGAAGAAGGAAGGATACGACCCGCGTCCCGAAATCATGGTACCGCTCATTGGTGTTGTTCACGAGTTCGACCAACAGGAAAAGGTTATCCGCAACACGGCTAAGAAACTCTTCGAAGAAGAAGGTATGGAGGTTGACTTCCACGTTGGAACCATGATTGAGGTGCCCCGCGCAGCCTTGGTTGCCGAAAACATCGCCAAAAGAGCCGAGTATTTCAGCTTCGGAACGAACGACCTAACACAGATGACCTTCGGTTACAGCCGCGACGACATCGCCAGTTTCTTGCCCGTTTACCTGGAGAAGAAGATTTTGAAGGTAGACCCCTTCCAGGTTCTCGACCAGAAAGGTGTTGGCCAACTCATCGACATGGGTGTGAAGAAAGGTCGTTCCACACGTCCCGAACTAATCTGCGGCATCTGCGGAGAGCACGGCGGCGAACCCGAATCGGTGAAGTTCTGCCATCGCGTAGGCCTCAACTACGTTAGCTGCTCGCCCTTCCGTGTGCCCATCGCACGCTTGGCAGCCGCACAAGCAGCAGTAGAAGATTAAGTAGAAAGGGGAAAAACAATTGACATCTCAGCCAATTAGCGAGTTGATGAGTTTACAAGTTCACGAGTTAACACTGCTGACGAGTTTACAAATCAACAAGATTAACGAGTTTACAGGCTGGCAGGTTCGCTAGTTAACTAGCAGACAGTCCCCTTAGGAACCTACCCTATCACAACGAAACAGGCATCCTCCACAACGAGGATGTCTGTTTGCTTTTATTGGGCTAAGATTGCTTGCAGTGTGCAGCTAGCCGTTTTTAAATCCAATCGGTTATTAGACCCCAACCTGAAACCTTGGCAAAGCCCCCTCTACAAGAAAGCTTCATACCTGGCAACCTGCTGACAATCAACAACGATTTTTTTAAGCGTATGGGGATTGCAGAGACTTCAATCTGTCTTTAGAGAACTTCAAAAGCAAAATGTTACGAATGTTTTCGCTGACATTTGAGAACCCGAACAGCTCTGCAACCGCTCGCGCTGGCGGTCGAAAGCATACTTACTTTCCGTGCCGTTGGCCACACGCGCGTACATGGGGCAATTGCCTTTGTCCAACTTTCGGCAAGAAATTTAACATTATTACTGCCCTTTTTG
Source organism: Prevotella sp. HMSC073D09 (assembly GCF_001814145.1). Classification (NCBI taxonomy): domain Bacteria; kingdom Pseudomonadati; phylum Bacteroidota; class Bacteroidia; order Bacteroidales; family Prevotellaceae; genus Prevotella; species Prevotella sp. HMSC073D09. The sequence goes on from NZ_KV815128.1 coordinate 87,723, forward strand.
TCCACCAATCGCCCACCTTGGCGCAAAAAATCGATTCTCGCGAAGATTGTTTTTGGTGCAAAAAGGGCTTACTTGTAAATGCAGGCAAAATGAATTTTTATTAAAAACGAACGCCATTTGCACCAGATTCTGGGCCATTTGCAGCAAAACACAGTGCGTTTTGGTGCTAAATGCAGTGCGTTTTTGTGCTAAACGCAGTACGTTTTGATGCTAAATGCAAGGTAAAGTGGTGCTAAATGCACCGCAAAAAGCTGCTAAATGTGAGACGAAAAGCATAAACATTCACTGCAATGGTATAAACAAACCCTTTTAGAACCATGAAAAACATGGCTAAAAAGGGTAAAAATAGCCGTTAAAAAGTGGGGGGGTTAGGGGCTAAAAGCGGATATTTAAGCATAAAAAATAATGAGTTGGCAACCAAACTAGAAAGGTAAAATGGTGCAAAATGCAGGTTCTGCTCCTAAAAATAGACAAAACTAAAGTCGCGAGAGACTAGAAATAGTGCCAAATTACCCACTTTTTAACCTGTATTTTCGCTAGAACGGAGTGAAAAATAGAGCGATATTGTAAAACAAAAAAAAAAAGAATTTAAGTTTTTAAGTTGGTTAGTTGACGAGTTAACAAGTTAACGAGTTGACAAGAGTGATGAGTTGGTTAGTTTGATGAGTTGACGAGTTGGTGAGTTGATTAGTTGATTAGTTGGTGAGTTTAAGTTTGCGGATTGATGAGTTAATGAGCATGTGAGTAGACAAACGCATGAGTTGATGGGTTTGCGAATTTGTGATTTGATGAGTTTGTGAGTTTTTGAGCTTGTAAGTTGATGAGCTGTTGAGCTGATTAGTTGATGAGTTGGTGAATTGGTGAGTTGATTAGTTGGTGAGTTGATTAGTTGGTGAATTTGCAAGTTTGATGAGTTTGTGAGCTTATGAGTCATTGAGCTTGTAAGTTGATGAGCCCATGAGTCGACGAGTTGGCTAGTTTACTGGTTGGTAAATTCATAAGGTTGCGTGTTTAGTTTAGGTCTATTGGTTGTTAAGTTTATTAAGTTATGTGATACTTACACCCATACTACAAATACAACAAGGCATATTACTCCCCTCTCCCTTTGGAGAGGGGTTGGGGGTGAGGCCGGTAGTAGTTGGGGATAAGGCCGGCAGTAGCTGGGGGTGAGGCCGGTAGTAGCTAGTTGGAGGTAAGGCCAATTTATCCCACCTCCACACACAACACGTGCCCCGAAACATGCACATCACCACCAACCCATGCTGCATCATGCTGCCGAAGAGGAGTACCATTCAAGGTGGTTTGGCTGCCAATGGCAAACACCAACATGCGTTCAACACTAGCAAACACATGTTCGCCACGCTCTACGCGCGCGCATACACGCGTTCCTATTTTATGTATCACGTTCAAGTCTACCGCCCCTTGAGAGTTCACCGAGGTAACATGTGCTGCTCCATCAAACTCAAAAAGGCACTCGTCAGACAACGTCACGACTTGCCCATCCACACAAAGCGCGATGTTGCCATCAAGACAAAGGATATGGCGCGTAAAGCCCGTGAAGTCTGAAAACGTACTTTCCGTAACATGAATAACGGCCGACGAAACGCGCAAGTCGAAGTTACGGTCTTGCAAACTACTCCCCACAGCGGGTAAGATACATACTTCGCGAGTAAGTCCACCACTCCACACACTCGTCTTAAAATCCTCTTTACGAATTATTTCCATCGTTAGATTGTTTTAAACCAATGTTCAAAGGTAGCAAATATCCTGCATACAAAACGACAATAAAGTTTGTTTTATCGCCACTTTCGAAAAAAGTTTGCGGCAAAACAACAAAGAGCACCATCTTCTTTCATGGCTTTGGCATCCTTATAAAAAAGCAACAACGAGAGCATCCACTACGGATGGCTCTCGTTGTTGCAAAAAAAACACGTTTAGTTTGTAACCTTAGGTGCCTTTACTCACCCAATATCTGCTGTGCGTGTTCCTTTACCTTAATCTCCTTGGGCTGCATAATACGGGTTATCACACCCTCTTCGTTGATGACGAACGTGGTGCGGAACGTGCCGAAATACTTGCGGCCATACATGCTTTTCTCGCCCCAAACGCCAAATTCCTCCACCAATTTATGCTCGGTATCTGCTATGAGCGGAAACGGCAAGTCGTTTTTCTCGATGAATTTCTTATGCGATTTCTCGTCGTTTATGCTCACACCAACCACAGCATAGCCCTGTTTTTGCAGTTCGGCATAGTTGTCGCGCAGGTTACAAGCCTGCGTAGTGCAGCCCGAAGTGAGGTCTTTGGGGTAGAAATACAGCACCAATTTCTTACCTTTAAAGTCGCTTAGGCGTACTTCGTTGCCGTTCTCGTCGCGCCCCAACACATCGGGAGCCTTTGTTCCTATTTCCATCATGATGATAATTCTTTTTCTATTGTTTGTTGGTACAAAGGTAAACATTAATTTCCGAAAAGCCTTATCCGCCACCAAAACACATTTTCGCCCCACATAACGCCCAACAAATGTTTCGCCCTTTGCGGTAAAATGAGTACCTTTGTGCCCGAATTGGTTTGCCAGGGCCCAGTGCTAGGCGATTAAAAGGGAACGGGGTGCAACTCTCCGACTGTCCCGCAGCTGTAAGTTCTTTACGGTTTTCTTCCAGAGGCGGTATCTAAAAAGCCACTAAACATGCAGTGTCAGCGCAAGCATGCTTTTTAGATAACGCTGTTACATAAGCCACTGTTTCGGTCCAATCGCATGGTTTGGCGAACCGAATTGGGAAGGCGAAGAGAATTAGAACAAAGTCAGAAGACCTGCCCGTTCGTCAAAAGTGCCGTTCCACTCGTGGGAATAGGGAACGCCACGAAACGTTTTTTAAATCAATAAGCAAGTCAAAGTTATCTCATGGACATAACCAAGAGAAATGGTTCGGTGGCTCCCTTCGACAGGGAAAAGATTGCCACGGCCATCAAAAAGAGTTTTATCAGCACAGGGCGACCCATCGTGGAAGACGAAATACACAACGTAGCTATCGCCGTTGAGCAAGTTATCATAACCCATCCGGCAAAACAAAACGTTGAATGTATTCAGGACGAGGTGGAACGGAGCCTTATGCAACGCGGCTTTTATGCCGAGGCTAAGAGCTATATTCTGTTTCGTTGGCAGCGAACCGAACAGCGAAAATACCTCAATAGGATTGCCAACACCCTGCAACAAACCGAAATTGCGCCCGTGTTGAAAGGCATCGCGGCCGACTTCGAGCCAGAGTTGTACCCCATTGCAGCACTCGCCGAGAAGTTCATGGGCTTTGTTAAGGCCGACATGAACGGGCGCGACAAGCTGTCGGCCTTGATAAAAGCCGCCGTGGAACTTACTTCGGCCGAGGCTCCTAATTGGGAATTTATCGCGGCTCGACTGCTTAGCTATCGCCTGCAACGCGACCTAGAAACGTTCGAACAAGCAGAAGACATACAATCTTTTGCCCAAAAGGTGCGCCATTTGGCCAGTCAGAACCTCTACGGAACTTACATTGTCGATGCTTATACCGAGAGCGAACTGCAACAGGCGGCATCGTTTATCGACGAAGAACGCAACAAGCTGCTCAACTATTCGGGGCTCGACCTCCTTATCAAACGTTATGTTATCAGGTCGTTTGCGCACAAACCCGTTGAAAGCGTGCAAGAAATGTTCCTCGGCATTGCCCTACATCTGGCCATGAACGAAGGCGAAAACCGACTGCATTGGGTGAAAAAGTTCTACGACATGCTTAGCCGTCTGGAAGTAACTATGGCCACACCCACCCTAGCCAATGCGCGTAAGCCTTTCCATCAGTTGTCAAGCTGTTTCATCGACACCGTGCCCGATAGTCTTGAAGGAATCTACCGCAGCATCGACAACTTTGCCCAAGTGAGCAAGTTTGGCGGTGGCATGGGCCTTTACTTCGGCAAGGTAAGGGCCGCGGGCGGACGCATTCGCGGTTTTAAAGGTGCCGCAGGTGGTGTGGTTAGGTGGATGAAGTTGGTGAACGACACCGCTGTGGCCGTAGACCAATTGGGCGTTCGCCAAGGCGCAGTGGCCGTTTACCTAGATGTTTGGCACAAAGACCTGCCCGAATTTCTACAATTACGCACCAACAACGGCGACGACCGAATGAAAGCGCACGACATCTTCCCAGCCGTGTGTTACCCCGACTTGTTTTGGCGAATGGCGCAACAAGACCTCAATCAGGATTGGCACATGTTCTGCCCCAACGAAGTTCTAACTACGCGCGGTTACTCGCTAGAAGACTTCTACGGCGAGGCATGGGAGGAGAAATACCACGAATGCGTGGCCGACAAACGCCTTTCGCGCCGAACGATGACCATTAAAGACGTTATCCGTCTTGTTCTCCGTTCGGCTGTTGAAACAGGAACGCCCTTCACTTTCAACCGCGACATCGTTAACCGAGCCAACCCCAACGGTCACAACGGCATCATCTATTGTTCTAATCTCTGCACAGAGATTGCCCAAAACATGAAGGCCATCGAAGAGGTGAGCAATGAAGTGCTGACCAAAGACGGCGATACCGTGGTGGTACGTACGGTTAAGCCGGGCGACTTCGTGGTTTGCAACTTGGCTAGCCTTTCGCTTGGCAACTTGCCGTTAGAAAACGAGGACTATCTCAACGATATAGTAGCGACTGTTGTGCGTGCACTCGACAATGTTATCGACCTGAACTTCTACCCCGTGCCATACGCCCAAATCACCAACCACCGCTATCGCAGCATTGGCCTGGGTGTAAGCGGATATCACCACGCATTAGCCCTGAGAGGCATTAAATGGGAGAGCGAAGAACACTTGCAATTTGTAGATCAAGTGTTCGAACGCATCAACCGCGCCGCTATCGAGGCCAGTTCTTCCTTGGCCAAAGAGAAAGGCGCTTACGCTTACTTCGAGGGAAGCGACTGGCAAACGGGCGCTTACTTCGAAAAGCGCAACTACAACTCGCCCCAATGGCAGCAAACGGCTCAACGCGTAAAGGAGCAAGGAATGCGCAACGCCTACCTACTGGCCATCGCCCCCACAAGTAGCACCAGCATTGTAGCCGCAACCACGGCAGGACTAGACCCCGTTATGCAGCGTTTCTTCTTGGAAGAGAAGAAAGGCGCCATGCTACCACGTGTGGCCCCGGCACTATCCGACCGCACTTTCTGGCTCTACAAGGGCGCATACCAAACCAATCAAGCATGGAGCATGCGCGCATCGGGCATACGCCAACGCCATATTGACCAAGCGCAAAGCGTTAATCTCTACATCACCAACAACTACACCATGCGACAGTTGCTCGACCTTTACCTCTTGGCATGGCAAAGTGGGGTGAAAACCATCTACTACGTACGAAGTAAATCGCTAGAAGTGGAAGAATGCGAAAGCTGCGCATCGTAACCAACAACACTACATACACAAACGAAACTCAACACAGCACAAATGGACAATAAGCTAAAAAAGAACGCCTTGTTTAACCCACAAGGAGATACCGACTTGCGACTAAGGCGCATGATTGGAGGCAATACCACCAATCTAAACGACTTTAACAACATGCGCTACACGTGGGCTAGCGACTGGTATAGGCAAGCAATGAACAACTTTTGGATTCCAGAAGAGATTAATCTTACCCAAGACACCAAAGACTATCCGCTGTTGCCGCCTGCCGAACGCAAGGCTTACGACAAGATATTGAGCTTTTTGGTGTTTCTCGACTCGCTGCAAAGTGCCAACTTGCCCTCGCTAACCGAGTTTATCACGGCCAACGAGGTAAACCTTTGCCTGCACATTCAGGCCTTTCAAGAGTGCGTTCACAGCCAGAGTTACAGCTACATGCTCGACACCATCTGCTCGCCCGAAGAGCGAAACGACATTCTCTACCAGTGGAAAACCGACGAACACCTACTTCGCCGCAACACTTTCATCGGCGATTGCTACAACGAGTTCTACGCCAACAACGACAAAGCATCGCTCATGAAGACGCTCATGGCCAACTATATTCTCGAAGGCATCTACTTTTATAGCGGCTTTATGTTCTTCTACAACTTGGCGCGCAACGGCAAAATGTCGGGTTCGGCGCAAGAAATACGCTACATCAACCGCGACGAGAACACGCACCTGTGGCTCTTCCGCAACATCATTCACGAGATGAAGAAAGAAGAACCCGAATACTTTACGCCCGAAAAGGTGAAACTTTACGAAGAAATGATGCGCGAAGGAGTGCGCCAAGAGATTGCATGGGGCCAATATGTTATTGGCAACGAGGTGCAAGGACTTAACGCACAGATGGTAAACGACTACATTCGTTACCTTGGCAACATGCGCTGGCGTAGTCTTGGTTTCGGCAATTTGTTTGAAGACAACATCGAAGAGCCCGAAAACATGCGCTGGGTGGCCCAATACGCCAACGCCAACATGGTAAAAACCGACTTCTTCGAGGCCAAAAGCACGGCATACGCCAAAAGCACAGCCATCGAAGACGACCTGTAAAGGCCTGCCCATCCAGTCCTTTTTAGCTATCTTTGCACACATATAGTAAGTATATATGCAAATATGAAAAGTCCCATCTCCACGTTTCTTTTGCTACTCATGCCACTCGTAGCCGCTGCCGACAACGGTTTGCGTTGCGCCAAAAGCGTTTTCTCGCAACCCGATGTGCGTTTCATGCAGAAAATAAAATCAATACACGCCGATGCCGTCATCGGGGTTAAGGGATTACCTAGCGGACTGCAATGGAACGCTCGCCGCAACTTGGTTGAAGGCAAGGTAAAAGCACCTGGCACATACACCTACACCGTAACTTCTAGCATAAACGGGCAGGTAAGCGAAGAACAAATCAAGCTTATCGTGTCTGACAAGTTGGCCATGCCCCTTCCTTTCATGGGATGGCTGTCGTGGAACTCGGTAGAAGGCGATGTTTCCGAGGCTATTGTTAAGAGCGTGGCCGACATGTTCAAAGCAAACGGACTGTTTGAGGCTGGTTGGAACACCATCATGATGGACGACTTATGGCAAGCACGTAAGCGTGCAGACGACGGAAAGCCGCTACCCGACCCCAAACGCTTTCCTAACAGCCTGCGACCTGTTGCTGATTACGTGCACGGCAAGGGCATGAAGTTTGGACTTTACACCGATGCAGCCGACAAAACTTGTGCAGGTGCATTTGGTTCGTATGGCTATGAGCGGATAGATGCCGAGCAATATGCCCAATGGAACGTGGATATTGTGAAGTGCGACTACTGCAATGCGCCGCCCGAACAAGACACTGCCATTGTGCGTTACCGCCGTTTGGGCGATGCTTTCAAAGCCGTTGCACGCCCCATTACGCACTACATCTGCGAGTGGGGCGACAGAAAGCCGTGGCTTTGGGGCGCAGAGTCGGGCGGTAGTTGCTGGCGCGTTAGTGCGGATGTGCGCGACAGATGGACTTGCGAGCCTGGCGGAACGGGCGTGGTAGAAAGCATCATGGCTATGAAAAACATCGCGCAATATGCAGGTGTAAACCGATTTAACGATGCAGACATGCTTTGTACGGGACTGCATGGCAAGGGAAAATCATCGAACGACTTATGTTTTGGCACGCCAGGCATGACACAAGACGAGTACGCCACGCAGTTTGCGCTGTGGTGCATGTGGTCGTCGCCCATGGCATTATCCTTTGATCCACGTGCCAACACTGTGACAAAAGAAGACTTGAAGATACTAACCAATCGCCACCTTATTGCCCTTAACCAAGACCGAATGGGGCAACAGGCCGACTTAATATCAGATGCAGACAGCCTTGTGATGTTTGCCAAAGATTTGGAGAATGGCGATGTGGCCCTCTCTGTTACCAACATGTCGGGCAAACCGCTTGAAGCCACTTTCCACTTCACCCAAATACCCGCCCTCGATGCCAACAAACGCTATCAATGCCGTGACTTATGGACGGGCGAAAAGCTTTCTGCCGTTGAGCATAGCTTTACAACAAAGGTTCGTCCGCACGCCACACGGGTGTTTAGGTTGAGCCAGTAACGGGCACAAACTATATGCCTTTGCCAAACGTTATACAACAAACGCTCTTGTTGAGCGTACGCTTGTAGCAACTCATATAGACCTGCCGCCATAGCTAACAAGCTTACCTATCGCAATTAGATTGTTCGCACAAAACAGGAAGGAAATAACGAAAAAGTTTCAACATATTAAAACTTTTCCGTATCTTTGTAGCATTAAATACAATGTCGATGAGAAGAGAAATCGTTGCCTTTGGCAGTTATTATAAAGACTTTATGGCAACGCTGCATGACAAAGAGCGGCGAAAGGTGCTTTATGTCCTCTCACTACTAGAAAGAGAAGACAGACTTCCGATAAAATTCATCAAACACCTATTGAGAGGTTTGTATGAATTAAGAATTAAATACGAGAGCAATATCTACCGCATCTTTTTTATTTTCGACAACAATCGAATTGTTGTATTGTTCAATGGCTTCCAAAAGAAAACCCAGAAAACGCCAAGAACAGAAATAGACAGAGCAATTAAAATAATGGAGGATTACTATGAGTACAAAAGAAAAAATGATAACGAGCATCAGTAAAGAGATAGAGCGCGAGTTTGGCAAACCAGGCACTGCAGAACGCGAAAAATTTGATGAAGAGGCATACGCTTTTTATACAGGACAGCTACTCTTAGACGCGCGAAAAGAGGCAAAAGTAACACAAGCAGAATTGGCTAAGCGCATACACGCCAGTAAATCCTACATTTCGCGAGTTGAGAGTGGAGACATTATACCCAGTGCGGCCAAGTTCTATAACATGATTACTGCGCTAGGCATGCGCATAGAGATTGTTAAGCCCTTAGTAAGGGTTTAATAAGCTGGCCCACTTGTTGACAACTTGCCCCATTAACCCCTCAGCCCTTGTCTTCTTTTAAGAATAAATTTTAACATTATGAGTGCCTTTTTATCCACCAAACTCCAACCAGGCCGCAAATAATCGATTCTCGCGAGGGTTTGTTTGGATGCAAAAAGGGGCCAACATGCGATGCAGGCAAAATGAATTTTTATTTAAGATAACCGCCATTTACACCCATTTGGGGCTATTTTCCGCTAAATATAGTGCAATATGCTGCTAAATGCAATGCAATATGCCGCTAAACGCAGTGCGTTTT
>NZ_KV815128.1:96989-107518 GCF_001814145.1 Prevotella sp. HMSC073D09
AAGCATAAACATCCACAGCAATTGTATAAACAAACCCTTTTCGAACCATGAAAAACATGGCCGGAAAGAGCAAAATAGTCGTTAAAAAGTAGGATTTTAGGGATAAAACGTGGGTATTTGGGGGTTGAAAAATACGAGTTGGCAACCAAAATAGAAAGGCAAAATGGTGCAAAATGCGGGCTATGGTCTTAAAAATGGACAGAAAACGAAATGCGTAAGGCTGCAAATAGCCGCTAATAGCCTACACAAAAGCCTTAATTTACGCTAGAACAGAGCGGCAAGCAGGGTGTGTTTTGTAAAATATAAATACCATATTTAACAAAAACAGGTTCATCATAAAAGCACTGAAAGCTGCTCGATAATGGCCGCTTTGTGACAAACAGCTTTCAGAACAGCATGCCTTCGTAATATATTCCACAGGCCAAAACTTCTACGAGCCATATCAATGCCTACCGCCAAGTTGTGAAATCTACCTTTATATGAAACACGAAAGAATAGCTAATGAGCTTTCCACCATACGATGCAGGTTTAAATTGAACGGCATTCAGCATCTTTTTTACGTCTTTCCAAACCCACATGCTGCCCTTAAAACTCTTTTTGTTTACCAGACTTAGTCGTTTAAGTCGGCCCCGCTTGCCTATCGTTGCAGACACAACAAACCGAAAAGACGTTCCATCATATAATATCATGGGCAAGTTTTGGGCGATGTGTTCGCTCAGTTCTTTCTCTATGCCCGGTTCGTTGGTTGACGAAACAAAGGCATAAGTTTTACCATCAACTACATAACAAGGCCCTTGCACATGCTGGCCATGTACAAAAAGGGGCATTAGCAACATAGCCAACAACGCCAAAAACGTTATCGCTCTCATCCCCAAACAAATTTACATTTATGGTTGGCTCTAAAAAGCAACTTTGGGTAGCACTTTTAGGTACAATCTAGTGAGATACGGATTACTTCTTAAAGGGGGCATCCATGCCCACATATTCATCATCTCGCACCAACACTTTCTCTATCTTTCCCACGTACATTGTGTGGAGGTCGCGTTTAGGATAGCTCTCGTCGAGTGTTTCCTGATACACAAAACCACTCTGCTGCAATTCAGCGGCATATAGTTTCTTACAGATAAGCACAAGCTTCGCCTCCTTAAAATATACCGTTTCGTCGGCAAACACTTTGGTAAGTCCTGCCTTGGCTATCTTGTCCTCATCGCGCCCCGACACACTCCCCAGGTAGGCCATTTGCTTTTTAAAGTCGCTATCCATAACGCACAGCGAGAAATACTTTTCCTTATCCACATACGTCTTTGTGTAACGCGATGGGCGCAGATAGATAACTGCCGTGGGGTCGTTGTGTCCCCACAGGCAACCTAAGTGTCCCCAACTAATGGTCATCGTGTTGCATCCGTCCTGCTCATTACCCGCAGACACCAACATCCATTCCTTTCCCAACAGGTTGAAAGGATTAAATTTCATCTCCTTATAATTAATTTCTTTCATCTTATGTATGGTTATGTCGTATTAATTCGCTACAAAATCCGCGCCAAACGTGGAAATATGCCTCACGCCACCTTAACAAAACGAGCCATAAGGCTCGCTGGTACGTATCTTTGGCACACAAACCCTATTGAAAAAGGTATTGCCCAAGCCACACAACGGCTGGCAGACGTGGACAAGAGGCTCGTTACTTGCACCCCATGCCTTGCAGCTTGTCCCGCACAGGCGTGGCATTGATAAAGACATGGCTGTGCGGATAGTACCTAACAAGATACAGAGCGGGCACTCCGCCATTGATTACCCCAGTTTTAAAACCACGCCCGCGCAAACCCTTGGCGTCGGTTTCTTTCATAAACTGCATGGCGGAAAAAGCCTTGTCTTTCACCAAAACACCACGCAGCACCCTATCAACTGCATCTGTTTCGTACTGCGAGAAATCAAAGTAATAATATTTTGTTAATCCCCACTTGTCTTTTTCATTACAACTAGCGAAACGCAAAGTAAATTCTCCGCCTCCAATTTGAGGAAACAGCCAAGCATATGCGCGTTTTGAGCGTACCACATGATGCTTATACGACACCTCGTTTAAGGTCATTTTCGTAACTTTCGGTCCGCATTTCAAGTCCTTCACGTAATTAAACACACCCATGCTGCCAGCAATAAACACGGCAATCGCCATTAGCACTACGAGCATCAGCCCAAGTATAGCAGCATTTTGGTGCCATTTTCGCTCTTCTTCTTCGAAGTTTGAGCTTTTATACCGTTCTTCGTAGGTGGATATTCGGTTCATTTTAACACCTACCACGATTATCAACACTACGTAAACAAACAGCATTGCAGGCGTGGAAACAGCAATAAGTTGCCACAGCAATCCGGCAAGCCCAACCTGCGGAAGTCCCCAAAAAGAGTCGTAGAAAACAATAAGCAGCTGCAAAATGACCATCGTGATGTACGTAGTGATGCGTACTTTGCCCCACCAGTAACTACGTTGGCGTGCCGCGCGTCCATCAATTAGGGCACGCATTTTTCTTTTAGACATGGGTTTATATGCGTGAAGTATATGGCATAAGCCTAAACAACAAAGCCCAGTTCAAGGGCAGGGCGCACTACCCCACCCTTGTTCTGGGCTCACATTTATAGTTTAATTAGCTATTCCACCTCGGTCTTATCCGCAATGGAAGTAGCGTTCAACAAGTTCTTTCAGTTCGGCGGGGCGGTTTTCCACTTCCTTACGCAGGTTGCTGTCGTTAAAGTCGCGCAACTGTTTGATGATGCCATCAATCATAGCGGGCGAGAATACGCCATGAGCCTCGTACACCTTGCGTTGACGTTCCAGGCAATCGGCCGATGCAACGCAGCTGTCGGGCAACTGTCCCAGGCGGCTCAACTTATCGGCGTTTGCAGCATCGTGAATGTTTACATCAACGTAAGTTTGCTCTGCAATTTCGAGTGCGTTGGGCAATTCAAAGCCATAACGGCAGCCAACACACAAGCCAGCGAGAAGTTGATAAATGTCGGCCGAGCCGTCGGGCGAACGCATTTCGAAGGTTTGTTTCATCGACGTGTCCGGCGTTTCGGTCGGTTGCTGGGGGTTGGCCTTGTGCATCATGTCGACGCCGGCGGCCCAACCTAGGGGTACGCGTACGAGAACAGAGCGGTTGCGGTCGCCCCAACAAACGTTGGTGGGTGCCTCCTGGTGAGGGACAAGGCGGAAGTAAGCCATCGGGTTCTTGTTGCCAAAGGCAGTAATGCTGTCTGCAAGCTTCATCAATCCGGCGATAGCAGTGCGTGCCGTGTTGCTAAGCTTGCCGTTTTCTACCATCACGCTCTTGCCGTCCTTCATCAAGCGCATGTGCACATGCATGCCCGAACCAGCCTTACCAGTGGTAATTTTCGGTGCAAAGGTAACGTTCATACCCATTTGATAGGCCAAATTGCGAATAATCCACTTGGCAATCATCAGCTCATCAGCGGCTTTTTCTACGGGTACGGGCAAGAACTCAATCTCGTTTTGCTCGTAAATCAGTCCGTCTTGGCTAAAATTACCCACCTCAGAGTGTCCGTATTTAATCTGTCCGCCAGCCTTTGCGATGTACGACATGCAAAGCGTGCGGAAGTCGTTTGTTTTAGCATAAGGCATCGACTCGTGGTAACCGCGCTGGTCAACAGCGGGGAATACCTCCTCATCGGGCGTTATCACGTAATATTCCAGCTCGCCCATAGCATGAAATTCCATACCCGTAACCTCGCGGAAAGCCTTAGCAGCCTTGGCCAAGGTGTATTCGGGCGAGCTTTCTAGCGGATTGCCGTCCTTGTCGAAATAAGACGCAAGCATGCAAAGCGTAGGAATTTCGGCGAAGGGATCGACGAAAGCCGACGAGAAACGCGGCAGAACATAGAGGTCGCTGCTGCCTGCTTGGATGAAAGAGAATAGGCTGGACCCGTCTACACGTTCACCACAAGTGAGTATTGTGTCGAGGTAAGCCAAGTTGTTGATGATGAAATTGAGGGTTTTGAGCTTTCCGTCGCCCCCAGGATACATGAAGTTCACCATCTTAATCTCGTTTTCTTGGATAAAACGCACAATATCCTCCTTGGTAAATTCGGAAGACGGTTTTTGCAAGAACGCCACCACTTCGTTGGCATTCATCAAAAGTTCATTGTTTGCCATGTTTGATGTCTTTTTTAGTTAAAAGGGTTTAACGTTGGTTGATTGTTTACGTTGATTACTTTGCCGATGGTTTTTATCGGTCGGGACAAAGGTAGGAAAAACAAATCTACGTGACAAATTTTCAGCCAACAAATTATGTTTTACATGAAAAATAGTCGCAAAGATGACAATTTGACAGAGGAAATAACATCGGCATACTGTTTGGATAGTGTTTAACAGACAATAAGTCAGACAATAAATTACATTAAACATATAGACAATGAACTTCGACAAGTATACAATCAAAGCGCAAGAAACGGTTCAAGAGGCCGTGAACATTGCACAACGGGCAGGACAACAAAGCATCGAACCGGTGCACTTGCTCAAGGCCTTGCTTGAAAAGGCCGCCGATGTAACCAACTACATCTTCCAGAAACTTGGTGTTAATGCCATGCAGGTAAGTACATTGGCCAACTCGGAAGTAGAACATCTTCCGCGCGTAGAGGGCGGTAAGCCCTACCTAAGCAACGAAGCCAACAACGTTTTGTTGAAGGCCGAAGACCTATCGAAGAGCCTGGGCGACGAGTTTGTCTCAGTTGAGCCGCTCTTCCTCGCATTGTTGGCCGTTAATTCGTCAGCCGCTCGCATATTGAAAGATGCGGGATGCACCGAAAAAGATGCGCGCGCTGCCATCGAGGCCCTACGACAAGGGCAACAGGTGAAGTCGCAATCGGGCGACGAGAACTACCAGTCGTTGGAGAAATACGCCAAGAACTTGGTGGAAGATGCTCGTAACGGCAAGTTAGACCCTGTTATCGGGCGCGACGACGAGATACGTCGCGTGCTGCAAATTCTTTCGCGCCGCACCAAGAACAACCCCATATTGATAGGCGAACCCGGTACGGGTAAGACCGCCATTGTTGAAGGTTTGGCCGAACGCATCGTGCGTGGCGACGTGCCAGAGAACCTGAAAGACAAGCAATTGTATTCGCTAGACATGGGCGCACTGGTTGCAGGAGCCAAATATAAGGGCGAATTTGAAGAACGACTGAAAAGCGTTATCAAGGAAGTGACCAACGCCGACGGGCAGATTATCCTCTTTATCGACGAAATTCACACGCTTGTTGGCGCAGGCGGAGGCGAAGGAGCGATGGACGCCGCCAACATTTTGAAACCCGCGTTGGCCCGTGGAGAACTCAGAGCCATAGGTGCCACCACGCTAAACGAGTATCAAAAGTACTTTGAAAAAGATAAAGCACTGGAACGTCGCTTTCAAACGGTGATGGTAAACGAACCCGATGAGCTTAGCGCCATCTCCATTTTGCGCGGTATTAAGGAGCGTTACGAGAACCATCACAAGGTGCGCATACAGGACGATGCTTGTATTGCCGCCGTACAACTGTCTGAACGCTACATCTCCGACCGCTTTTTGCCCGACAAAGCCATCGACCTGATGGACGAGGCGGCAGCAAAATTGCGAATGGAACGCGACTCGGTGCCCGAAGAATTGGACGAAATAACCCGCCGACTTAAACAGTTGGAGATTGAACGCGAGGCCATTAAGCGTGAGAACGATGAGCCAAAGATGGCGCAATTGGACAAAGACATTGCCGAACTGCGCGAACAAGAGAAAGCGTTCAGAGCCAAATGGGAAAGCGAAAGGGCACTAGTGAACAAGATTCAGCAAGACAAACTGGAAATTGAACGCCTGAACCACGAGGCCGACAGGGCCGAACGCGAGGGCAATTACGAACGTGTGGCCGAGATTAGGTATGGCAAACTGAAAGAGCTTGACAACGACATCGAGAACATTAAGCAGCAACTGCAAGCCACGCAAGGCGGAGAAGGCATGGTACGCGAAGAGGTTACGGCCGACGATATTGCCGAAGTGGTGAGCCGCTGGACGGGTATTCCCGTAACACGAATGCTGCAAAGCGAGCGCGAAAAGCTGTTGCACCTCGAAGAAGAGCTGCATTGCCGCGTTATTGCACAGGATGAAGCCATCGCCGCTGTTAGCGATGCCGTGCGCAGAAGTCGTGCCGGGCTACAAGACCCCAAGCGTCCTATTGCCTCGTTTATCTTCCTCGGCACCACGGGTGTGGGCAAAACGGAGTTGGCGAAGGCCTTGGCCGAATACCTATTTAATGATGAGTCGATGATGACGCGTATCGACATGAGCGAGTATCAAGAAAAGTTCAGCGTGTCTAGGCTCATCGGCGCACCTCCTGGATATGTGGGTTACGACGAGGGCGGACAGCTTACCGAGGCCGTAAGACGTAAGCCTTACAGCGTGGTTCTGTTCGACGAGATTGAGAAAGCGCACCCCGATGTGTTCAACATCCTGCTACAAGTGCTGGATGATGGTAGGCTAACCGACAACAAGGGTCGCACGGTGAACTTCAAGAACACCATCATCATCATGACGTCTAACCTTGGTTCGCAGTACATCCAGCAACAGTGCGCCAACCTCAGCGAGGGCAATCGCGACGAGGTTTTGGACGAAACGCGCCAGCGGGTGATGGACATGCTGAAACAAACCATACGTCCAGAGTTCCTCAATCGTATCGACGAAACCATCATGTTCTTGCCGCTCACCAAGCAAGAGATAGCCGAAGTGGTTCGCTTGCAGATGCGTTCGGTTGGCCGCATGCTTGCCGAGCAGGGCTTTAAGATAGACGTTAGCGACGATGCCATCAGTCTTTTGGCCGACCTTGGCTACGACCCAGAGTTTGGTGCACGGCCCGTTAAGCGCGCCATCCAACGCTATGTGCTTAACGACCTGAGCAAGAAAATACTGGCCGAAGAGGTTAGTCGCGACAAGCCCATCCTCATCGATGCCCTTGATGGTAAACTGGTGTTCAGAAACTAAAATGGAAATAAACGTGGAATGGTGGCTCATAACGCGCGCCAAGCACATCGTTGTAGCCACTCCACACAATAAATACGCTTTTAAAAAGGCAGGCACAAGCAACCGGGAAACCAGCCTTGTGCCTGCTTTTTTGTTTATGGGCTGGCGCACAAACGGCATGTAGAAGTGTTGCATCCTTGTACTAATAGAGCCTTAGTAAAATAGTCTTCACGTAAAAAAAAGTTATTGAATATTTGGCCGTTTCAATTATTATATGTAACATTGCAACGTGTGCCCTGCATCTTAATTTCTTTTGCTTTCATGTAGATAAGGAGCCACCTAAACAGTAAATTAAGAACACATCTAGAATCAATTTGTTATGAAATGCAATAACATACCTAAGCCAAACACCATAACGCAATTATTAGTTGTGCTAATGTTCGCAAGTGTCTTTGGGGCGGATTCGGCCTTTGGACAGACGGCTCACAACGACAACGCCTCACGTCTGCCCAAAGCAGAAAACAAAGTTGCGTACACAGAAAGCGTTAGGCACTTGTTACATCAAGCACAAAGCTTAGCCCCCTTGGCATCAACCACGCATGCGACAGTCATCATTGGCCCAAAAGTGGGCTACGAAGGAGCAAAATACAGCTTGCAGTCTGCCCAAGAAGGCGACGTAACTTGGAGCAGCAACAATCCCGATGTGGCATCAATCAACGCCTCGGGCATACTGACGGTGAAGGGCAGAGGCGTGGTAGTGCTCACTGCAAATTACAAAAACCAAACATATAACCAAACCATTCTTGTGGGCATCCCACGATTTATTCTATCGTCTTCGCCCCAAACGGGTGGGTACAAGGTTGTCGCCAAATGCATAGATAACGAATATAAGAACTACCAGCCTCTTTTAAACGAAGTGCTCAGATTCAAATGGGGCATTAAGTACCCTGACGAGAACATCCGCTGGTCCACGTCTGATAAGTCCAGCTTAACCATCCAGGCACAAGCATTAGACAAAGACATTACCGTATTTTTGCAAGTGGCCGACGTTCAAGGCAACAAAACTGCGTTGCAACACATTAGTGTACATCCACAAGATGTCTACGCCTCGGACTATACCACTTTTTACATAGATTCCGAGGGAAACCTTTATGATTTCAAAAAAAGATATGATTTGTACGAATCGTCAAGAGTATTCATCGACTATAAGCCAAACCTGCCTGAAAAGTACGAAGGCCGTGAATGGATGCCAATAACAGCCATTGTGTTGAGTCCACAGAAAGGGAACAAAGAAATTTCCATGTACGGTGGCGGTCCCCTTGTCTGCGACATCTTGTCTGAAGAAGAATACGAATTTATCCGAAACAAGTCAAACGACAATCAGAGGTATAATTATATGTTGATGTTGCTCAACGATGAGCAAAAAGTAATCCAATATATACCTATCAGTTTCATTTTTAAAACAACTTTGTAACCATGATACGAAGAATAATATCGACAAAGATGTGTGCAGCCATTGTGCTTTCTCTCATCAGCATTGGATGTTCAAGGTTTACCTCCGAAGGTGAAACTTTAATAAGAGGAACGGCCACCATAAACGGGAAAGAGTATGTAGACATAACGAAACGTTATTGGAATACTGACTTTACCATTAATAATTTGTCTTTCTATCCTGAATACAGCATGTTTTTAATATGCATGCAACTCCAACCCAAAGGTCAAACCAAATTGGACTATGAATATTGGATTTCATTCTGCTTATCAACAGAGAAGACCGGAGGCTTACAGATTAACTACCCTTATAGAGTAGAATATAAAAAGTCGTTGGAGGAACCAACAGTAATAATACCGAATGATGTGATAAAAAACTTTGCAACGAACAGAGAAAAAGTTATAAATACGAAAGCAAATGACGGTATTGCTATTGTAGCAAATCTAAAAAGAGAAGCTACACGTTCTGTGGAAGGGCAGTTCATCATTCGTTCTCTCGACTTGCAAAGTGGAGATTGCAGAGGAGAGTATACAATAACGACTCCTGCGGTTGACGGCAAAGAAGAGCTAAGAATCAACGGCAAATTTGAAACGAAATTTAGCAAATATCCATATTATTCACCATATTTAAAATAACAGATATGAAGACAAGAACTATAATCATTAGCCTAACGGCCCTTCTTTGTGCGGTGTCGTGTAAAGAAGAAACCGAGCTACAAGTTCCCAATCCTCCACCCCCTCATACAAATGTAAAAAGCGCAGAACTTGACGATGAAGCTGTTTACCGTTTCCAAACGGACAAGAATCAGATGCTGAATAGCATGATAAGATACGACTATACCAAGAAGAAGTACGTTCTCGACATTTCCGAACAAGACGCGCGGAGCATTGGCATCACAACGCAGATGTATAAGGACGCCATTAAACGAGTGGAAGAAATGAATAAGGTAAACTTCGAACGGCTGCAATGAGCCCAAAAGTAACGTTTTCGTTAAGCCAAATGAACAATGTCGAGCTTGATCAAACATTGTCATGGCGAGAAAACACACTTTTCGAGGAACGAGAAAAGAACGTTCCTAGCCACAACAACTTGCGCCTTTACCCTATTGACCGCTCATCTAACGTGCAGTATCTAGGTTTCAGTACTGCGGCTACCAACCGTTGGTGGTGTGACAGCAACAAATGCCTCATATCATTCCTTTACACGTTTTAACTTGACAAGCTTTTTGTCGCGAACGTCATAGATGGCAGTAAGCGTGTGTCCAACGCTTAGACCTTCTGCAAGTTGCTCAACATAAGAGAAGTCTATTGTCATTTTTCTAAGTGCCGAAGGTCCACATAATATATGATTGTAAAGCATCAAAGCGATAGTGTCTTCTATCATCACAGGCAACGAATTGAAAGTGGCAGAATCCTCTATTTCTACTGTTAATAGGTATTCATAATCCTTATCTAACATAACTGTATCTAAGAGTATTCTTTCTCCTTCGTTATTAATGTTCTTAATAAATCTAGTAGTGTTACTCCATCCCTTCCTTTTATCCAATGCTTTGAAGTATCTCTCTTCCTTGTTGGATAACTGTGGCTGATAACTTGGCTTTGGCTGCATCATCATTCCCCATGCCAAGAAGTATATGCACACGAATAAAATGAAAAGGCCAACAAAGCATAGCAGCCACCACAAAACAGCTTTCTTATACTTATTATTCTTTGACAATGAGGTTTTGTCCATCGACATACGCATCTATGTTATTGTTAATTACAAACTTATCGTCAATCTTATGCCAAATTGCATTTTTCCCTACTATCGCATATTCTACCTTATTCTTTGTCTTTATGGGCACAACCTTTATTGCCTTCAAATGCTTAATATACACAAAGACAACAATGGCAAGAGTAGATGCATGTGTAGTGGATAATGTAGCAGTTTTATCAAGATAAACGCCATACCGAGTTATTCCGCGGATTCTATGGTCATTAACAACCCGATCGATGCGAAATACTCTTTTAAGAGAACGTTTTCGTTAAGCCAAATGAGCAATGTCG
>NZ_KV815129.1:0-5874 GCF_001814145.1 Prevotella sp. HMSC073D09
GAGGGGAGTGATGTGCTTTGTAAGACCTCACCCCTAACTGCTATCGGCCTCACCCCCAACACCTCTCCAAGAGGAGAGGGGAGTGATGTGCTATGTAATACCTCACTCCCTAACCGCTACTGGCCTCACCCCCAGCCCCTCTCCAAGGGGAGAGGGGATGATGTGCTTTGTAAGACCTCACTCCCTAACCGCTACTGGCCTCACCCCCAGCCCCTCTCCAAGGGGAGAGGGGATGATGTGCTTTGTAAGGTTATGCTGACTTGGCAACTTGTTAAGGGAAGAAGATGTAAAGGCGTTTAAAGGCGTTTAAAGGTGAAAAAGTGAAAAGGCGTTTAAAGGTGAAAGGGTGAAAAGGTGAAAAGATGGCTCACGCCCTTTAAAGGTGAAAAAGTGAAAGGGTGAAAGGGTGAAAGGGTGAAAAAATGGCTCACGCCCTTTAAAGGTGAAAAAGTGAAAAGTTGAAAAGGTGAAATAATGGCTACGCCAACCAACTTGTAAACTTGTACTCTTGTCAACCCCTATACTGGTCAACTAGTCAACTCGTTACTTGTTAACTGGTAAACTTGTTAACTGGTCAACCCATCACCTCGTCACCTGATTACCTCGTTAACTGTTCAAACCATCACCTCGTCACATTGTCAACTGGCCACCTCGTTTTAACCTGCCATTACGTCTTAGAGACAGGGTGCAATGCAAGGATTTACGTATGTGAACATTACCTAGAAGTTGTGATTTTCAATGAAAAAGAGGTTTGTTTTTTCTCTTGTTAGATCAATTTGTTGTATTTTTGTGCACAGACAATCGGAGTAATTAACGAACTAGGAGGATGGGATTAAAAGGAGAAGGACGATGTCTCCACGCCTTAATCCTTTTGTCTTTAAGTTGTTTTTCATTCTTACAGCTTTCTAACTTTGTACCTTTTTATTATGCAGCATCGACAAAAGGACCGAAAACTATATTTTAACGAGCTTTCTGCAACTAGCTGGAAGTACTTTTTGCCCTACATAGAACGTTATCTGCCCATCGAACAGGGGATGAACGTGTTGGAGATAGGCTGTGGCGATGGCGGCAACCTGTTGCCTTTCAGCGAGCGTGGGTGCGAGGTTGTGGGGGTAGACCTGGCCGAATGTAGGATAAATGATGCCAAGCGATTTTTCGAAGAGGCGGGTGCTAAGGGGCGGTTTATCGCATCAGACGTGTTCGAAATGAAGGATATTGAACACCATTTCGACCTGATTATCTGCCACGACGTAATCGAACACATTATGGATAAGGCCTCTTTCTTGCCCAAGTTGCGCAAGTTCTTACGACCGGAAGGTGTTGTTTTTATGTCTTTTCCTGCTTGGCAGATGCCCTTCGGCGGTCATCAACAGATTTGCCGAAGTAAGTTCCTCTCGCATTTGCCTTGGTTTCACCTCTTGCCAGAAGATGTATATGCGGCCATATTGAAGGCCTTCCACGAGAAACCAGGCATTACAGACGAACTGCTTGACATCAAACAGACGCGTTGCACGATAGAGCTGTTCGAAGGTTTGGCCGCGCAACACTTTGCCATACGCAACCGCACGCTTTTTTTCATCAACCCCCATTACGAGATAAAGTTTAATCTGCGCCCTCGTTTGCTGTGGCCTCGCTTGGCCAGAATGCGGCATGTGCGCAACTTCTTTACCACTTCTTGCTTTTACATACTTGAGTAGGAGGTTTCGCCAAGTCTCCTTTTCAAAGCTGAAAAGCCACACCCCAAGTCCCTCTCCAAATGGAGAAAGGCTTGGGGTGTACTTTGTTCTTTATAGGCTTTTTGCCGCAACAGCTTGCAACATCATAGCCTTACCACCTTACGTCACCACTTTACCATCAGCGTTGTACCGATAGTGAAGGGCTTACCTTTTTGTGCCATAGGCGTTGAGGCAACGAAGTAATAGGCCAGATAATTGGTTGCAAGCGTGTTGCGCGACCATAGCTCTAAGGTAAAAATGCCGCGCGTTATGGCCGTTTTCAGGTTGAGAAGGGTGTAGAATGGCTGTTTAACCGCATTGTCTTCGCGCCAATAGAGCGAACCAACGCCCGTGAGGTTGGCATTAAACATCAACTTGTTGGCAATACGGCCGAGGTTGTTTACTGCATAGTTGACATTGAGCGAACAAGTGTGGCGCGGAACCAATGGCAACATATTACCAGAGTAGTCGCGCCCCGTCCCCATGCGCCCTTCTAGCATCTTGGCGTAAGTGTATCCGTAACTAGCTTGTAACGAAAGTGCGGGTAGGGGCGTGGCATTAAGCGTAAGTTCTACCCCCTTGCTGTTGCTGTGCCCCACATTGCGCACAACATTGCCCAGTGCAGGCACGGTGATGGAGAGTTGTTGGTGCCGCCAGTCGATGTAAAAGGCACTAGCCTCGAAAGCCAACAAGCCTTTAAGGAAACTCCATTTGGCTCCAACCTCGTAGTTCCACGTGTGTTCGGGCTTGTAAGTATAGTCTTCGTCGGTTTGGTGAACGGCGTTAAAGCCGCCCGCTTTATAGCCTTTCGCTACCGTGGCGTATATCATACGGAAGGGCGTAAACTGGTATTTAAGCGTAAACTTGGGCGTTATCTGCCTGTCAATCCTGCTTGCATCAAAGTCTGTTGTTTGCCATCCGCCCTTCGGATCCACGGGATTGAACATGGGTGGGGCGTCTTGTCCCATCCATTTTACCTTGGCTTTGTTGTTGTTTATTTTGTTTCTCTCCCAATCCAACCGGACACCAGCCGATGCCCACAAGCCCTTTACGATGTTGAACGTGCTGACATGATAGACTGCGAACCCCGTTGTGGGCAGTTTGTTCTGGCTCACTTCGTACAATTTGGCCGCTATACGCGATGTGTTTACGGTGTAATGTTCGTGTTGATGGAAACCAAATGCACCCACAATCCATTGATATCGGCTTTCGTTGGTAGAGCGGAAGGTGAATTCTTGGCTCACTTGGTTCTGCCAATGCGGCATTTTAACGGCGAAGATGTCGCGTGGCGAATAGTCTTGGTCTACTTCTACGCTACCATCATTGTGTTGAAATGCGGTCTGACTGTTCATACTCCAGCCCTCGGCATCGTATCGCCAACTCATGCCCAGCGTGCCAATCAGCCTGCGGTAAGTGCTTTCGCGATTGTAGGCAATGGGTTGTAGCACGCCCGTTTGCGGGTTGTAAGGCGCATAGGGGTAGCCGTTTTGTTGGGTAAGGTCTAGTGCAGCCGTAAATCTTGCAGTCCATCGGTCTATTGGTTTCCACGTTGCGCCCAGCCTAATGGTGCCATTGCCGATGCGGTCGGCCTTGTTGTTGAGAAAAGTATTGGTCTGAAAACCGTCGTTATGGTGATAATTGGCAGCCAACGAAAGGCCAAATCTTTGGTTTAGTTTATGATAGGTGGATGCGGCCACGAGCAAATCGTTGTACGAACCATACGAAACTTTGGCCATTGTGCCTTGGTAATCGAGTGGCGAACGCGTGAAAACGTTTATCAAACCAGCCGATGCGTTACGCCCGAAGAGCGTTCCTTGCGGACCGCGCAGCACTTCAACCTTGCTTACGCCAAAGAGGTCCATGTCTAATACCGTTCTGTCGAAGTAGGGAATGCCGTCTACATACACGCCTACCGAAGGCGAGTTAACCTTCGAGCCGATGCCGCGAATGTAGATGGGTGAATATTGTCGCGAGCCATAGTCGGGCATGTAGAAATTGGCTAACATGCCACTAAGGTCGCGAAGACCCACAAGTTGGTTGTTTTCGATGTAGCGTTCGCCTACCCCTTGTTGCGAAACGGGCGATATGGCGGCTCTGTCTTGTTTAAACCCCACCACCGAAACCTCGTTAATCATTCCGCCAATGGTGGCCGAATCTTCTACTGTGGCGTTCGCTGTTGCCGCAAATGCGACGGCTGTTAGTGTTGCGATAATTTTCATTTTCGAATGTTTTTGTATTTCGGCAAAGCCGTTCCGCCGTTCACTTCGCAGCTTGTCGGCACACGCTTTACACGTTTTAAAAGTGCAAAAGTATGCAAATGTATGAAAAACCGCAATCCTTATTTGTGTGGAAATAGGGGTAATATGCCCCATTCCCTGTCCTTCTTCAAGGAGGGAGGGGAGTGGTTAGCCTTGTTGTTTAAGGGGCTAACGACACGTTAACAGGGTAACCAGTTGGCCTGTTAACGTGCAGATGCCTCGCCGAAATAGCTCCTTGCTATCCTTCAATACACCAAAACGCGGTGCTTAAACCATGATGGAACGGCAGGGTGGAGCTTTTAGAACCAGCCTAAAACTCTTCTTCTTCGATGGTTACTTTTCGCATGCCCTTTTTTGTTTTAAGCAAAAGCGTGATGGACGAATCGTTTGAAAGGGCTCGTTCTTCATCCCACGAATAGTTCTCCACCTTTTTCCCGTTCACCTTTATGATGGTGTCGCCCAGTTTTAATCCGGCCTTATCAGCCGCACTCCCATCGTATATTGAACGCACAATCCATCCTTTTCCGATGTCGGTTCGGTTTATCCACGAGAAACCCCACGTCCTTTTTTCGGGTATGTGGGCCTTGTAGGGGCGATAGTAGAGTTTGTTGTGGGCGGGGTCGAACACCAAGTTATAATTGTGAAGAATACCCGCCCCGATATATCCTGCATTGCGCATTCGCGGGAAAGCGTGAACTGTTGGCAGAGAAAAGTTTACGGCAACGCGACCAATGTTTTGCAATCCAAGGTAGACTGAGTCGGCTAGTGCGAAGGTAGTTGTAGTCGTTGTGGTGTCGCCTATGTTCGTGTACTGAGCCAGTAGCTGCCGAGTTTTACCCTCGTATGCCATCAGGTTATGTTTTCTTACAGTCTCTTTGGTGAACATAATCTCGTTTCCGCCTTCAAGGCATAACTCATAAAGTCCACCGATGCGCTTGTTGTTGAGCCATACGTATGCTTCAATCATAAAATTGGAACCCCTAACCGTAAGCGGCAAACAGCGGTAGTTGCGTTTAACGGAGTCGGGTATGGCCGTTAGTGTGCGTAAGAACTTCTGCTGAAAGTTCACCTCAAATGGAGAGTATTCAAAGAAAGAATCCCACATGATGCCGTCGGCATGCTTGCCCAACACGTTTCTTATGTCGGTTATGAGCATGTAAGGGAAGTTTGCTGAGATGTCACCAAACTTCACCTCGTGCTTTGTGTTCGATGCTTTTAGGCGCAGTGTATCTGTTTCTCTCAGTATTAAACCTTTTTCTATCTTTGGCGGTTGTCAACACTGTTCTTTAAGATACGTGGTGTCTACCACCAATTGGCGGTTGGTGTTTGTGGTAAATAAGATGTGGGCAGGGTATTTATTGTCGATAGTTGCAGGCAAGTAGATGCCCCCATCCCATACGAATGGGATGGAGTCGTTGCTCTCCCACATAGAGTCGAATAGCCCTTTCTGCCCATTTGCCGTCAGGATAAAGGCGGTAAAGAGCATTGTCAATATTGTTTTTCTTTTCATTGCTGGCATTTTTAGTTTAGCATTTTGTGGGGTTATAGCTGGTTTTGGTTATCGTCTGTCGTTGTTCAAGGTGGGTTCTCAGTCGGTAAGCGTGGCTGTTTATGCGTAAAGACATCGTTAACGCCGCATTCGTTCGGCATTGGTACATGCCTTGGTTTCAGTGTTTGCAAGACTTAGCCCTGCCTAGAATAGGAATGTTAGGTTAATCCACAAGTGCAAATGTAGTTAATTATTTTGTAAAGCGCATCGTTTGCTTGTTCCGAAGTTTTATTTTTGGTGACTATTAAAGGCGAAATGGTGAAAAGGCATTTAAAGGTGAAAAGGCATTTAAAGGTGAAAAGGTGAAAGGGTGAAAAAGTGAAAAAATGGCTGCGCCTACCACGCTTGTTCA
>NZ_KV815129.1:5974-7618 GCF_001814145.1 Prevotella sp. HMSC073D09
GCCCTTTAAAGGTGAAAGGTGTTTAAAGGTGAAAAGGTGAAAAAATTGCTGCGCCACTTAGGCATTTGGCTTAACTCCTTAACTCCTTAACTCCTTAAATAAACATTGTCCATTTTTCGGAAAGAAAATTAACGTTATAAGTGCCGTTTTTATCCAGCGGCCGCTCACTCAGCTGCAAATAATCGATTCTCGCGAGGGTTTGTTTTGGCGCAAAATGGTACTGGCTGATAAAAGGTGGAATTGCATATGTATGTAGAGTTGGTGCACAAATTGTGCGGATAATCTGCAATTAGCAGCAAAATACCCTGCAATATGGTGCAAAATGCAATGCAATTTGTACCTAAACGCAGTGCAATTTGCACCTAAACGAGTGCGTTTTGCCGCAAAACGCAGTCTATTTTGGTGCTAAACGCAGTTCAAAATGCTGCTAAATGCAAGACGATAAGCATAAATATGCGTGTGAAATTGGGGATTATGCGTTTTCTTTTCGATAGAAAACAGGTGTTTTGCATGGCGAAAAGTGGCTAATTAATGGGTGTTTTGGTGCTAAAAGTAGGTAATTGGGATGATTAAAAGATGCGCGCCGGCGACAAAATAGAAAGGTAAAGTGGTGCTAAATGCCGCTTGTGTTCTCAAAAATGGACTAAAACAAAAGTGTGTTATACTGAAAATAACAGCTAAATGTATGCAAAATGGCTTTTGATTCTTCTAGAATGGGATGAAATTTTCTCGGTATTTGTCAAAAGTGTTCACTTGTTTTAACTTTTGGTTGGGCGTATCTGTGCGTGTTTTCATTTCATAATAGAAAGTAGTTGGTTTTGTAACGATACGTTGGTTTGGAATAATAGTCAATGCTGCCTTGAATAAGAGTTTAGGGTTGTAGCTGAATTTGTGGCAGCAACCCCTTTGCGATTGTCTACGCCTTGTTTCGTTTTAAAGAGAATGTGGCATTAATCTTGCTCGGCCGTTAAATGCCAAGTAAGGCTATCTTTTTTGATGTTTGAGAAAAGAATAAACGCTTTGCAAAGCCCGTTGGTTGATGTGTTTTTAGGGTGGTTACACTTCTGTAACTTACGATTATAGCCCAAACGATCATTGCTCAATGTAATTCAACTAGCCGTTATTTTATTAGGAAAACGGCATTAATTCAAAAAAATGATGTAGATTTGCAGTTATAAACTTCATTATATTGAAGATAAATGCCTTAAAAGGCATATAACCTTCAATATAATGATAAATAAAACGTAGCGTTATGGTCGATTTATATGAATATTCTACGCCTGAACTTGTACGCCTTTTGGGTACGCGTTTCAAGGAATATAGGCTGCGATGCAACCTCACTCAAAAAGAGGTTGCGGAGCGATCGGGGGTTGGACTGACCACCATTCACAAGTTTGAGAATGGCAGTGCAGGCAACTTGTCGCTATCCACATTCGTACTTTTGCTTAAAGTTGTTGGGCAAATCAATTCGTTAGACAATCTTCTGCCAGAGTTGCCTCCTTCTCCTTATCTTGTGCGTAGAGACGAAAAGAAGGCGCAACGCATTAGGCATACTAAGTAACTAAAGTTTCCCACCCCTTAAAACACTGGATTTTCTCATTCACCTTTGCCTTCGCATGTAACCCCATCTTCCATCCACGGCGA
>NZ_KV815129.1:7718-8237 GCF_001814145.1 Prevotella sp. HMSC073D09
ACTTCCATCTTAGACATCTTACACTCTTGAAAGCACTTATAATCGGGGTTGTCATCATTCCTCTTGGTATGATATGCCTTTCTGCGTTGCTGTCTTGTCAGCCCGCAGTCGCCTTGTTTCCCTTTTTCTTGATGCAGCGAAAAATCAAAGGGTATGGTTGTCTTGCCGTCAAAGAAGGCACAAAGCAACAGCTTGTAGCCCAATACGCATCTGCCTTTCACATGGTCGAAAACACGACTGACACCCTCCATCCTCACGCCACTCTTCTCAAGCACGGTGTCGTCTATGATGAAACAGGTCGTGGCATCGGGTTGAGGAGCTTCGCCATACTTACGCAATAGGCACATATAACGCAGGGCAAAGTGGTTCATCAGGCGTCTCCAATCCATCTGCGGGCGAATCATCATGCGATAGAAACAGTTCTTGCCATGATTTGAAAGCTCGTATATCTTATGCCTGCATATGCGGTGGATGCTCTCACCCACAATGCGGAAGAGGCAAAGGGAGAGGATCAACTCC
>NZ_KV815130.1:0-862 GCF_001814145.1 Prevotella sp. HMSC073D09
GTATCGTCAAGAGCCACGGCGACCTCGAAGGCGTGTATGTAAATGGTGCGCCGCAGGGGATAACCGTTGACTTCGTCGACTTCAGGCTGCGCCTCGGAAAAACGAGCGAGCTCCTTTTTCACTCGGCTTGCACTGAAGTTCCACGAAACGGAAGATTACACCATTTATCCTGCCCCGATTATCACAGTGACGAAGAACCGCTTTACCAAGCATTACTTCATCGGCGACAAGCGCATTGCCTCCAAACTGGGAACAGGCAAGTTCAGCAACGTTTACGGCATCAGCAGCAACAACGTTACGGCAGGCCAGAAAGACTATGCCGCCCGCATGCTGCAGATAGAGAAGCAGCGCGAGGAGTACTACCGCAAGTTGGGCACGCCACCGGGTGTGCCTACGATGAAGGGTGCGACGGCCGACCCCGACAACACGGGTTATGGCTACAACACCATCATCGGCGAGCTGGGCGACCACTCTGTGCCCGAAGGTTGGGTGCAACGACCGAAGTTCAACAAGAAAGGAGATGTTCCCGGTCCACCCATCCAATGGAACAAGCCCGAAGATCCCGATAATGCGCAGCCTGGGTATGGCTATGTCCCCACAGACACCACCAACACCGAGGAAATCTTTTTCTATCATAGTGACCACCTAGGCAGCACCTCTTACATCACCGATGCCAAGGCCAACATCACCCAGTTTGATGCTTACCTGCCCTACGGCGAACTGCTCGTGGACGAACATTCTTCGTCCGAGGAAATGCCGTACAAGTTCAACGGCAAGGAACTCGATCAAGAGACAGGATTGTATTATTACGGGGCGAGGTATATGAACCCTGTAACGAGTCTGTGGTATGGGGTGGATCCGT
>NZ_KV815130.1:962-7505 GCF_001814145.1 Prevotella sp. HMSC073D09
TAACGAGTCTGTGGTATGGGGTGGATCCGTTGGCAGAAAGGTATGTCGCAACGGGAGGATACGTGTATACGCTCGATAATCCAGTGAGGTTGATAGATCAAGATGGAAGAAAATTGGAAGGTGCAACAAAGAATGATGCTGCAAAGATGCTCGAAGATATTAATGTAGTTTTCAAGGCTGAAAAACTTGCTGATTTTAGAAGATTAATAAGTAGATCAGGGAAACATGCGACAGGAAAGGATTTCAACAAAATTGATCCTGTTGCATATTCAAACTATATTGCAAATAATTCTGAATTATCAAACGATGATAAGGCACTGATGGATATTCTTGTAAACTCTATTAATTCTGATGATTTTACTTACAAATTTCAGTATGTATCAGAAAATGATGAATTGCCAGATAAGAGCATGCTAGCTCCCCAATTGGTTGAGGCAATAGAAAGTACTGGCCATACAGTACTTACTAAACTCCTTGGTGGTTCTCAAACTAAGCAAACTAAAAAGGGGTCCTATTCGCTTGTTGTCGAAGATGATAGATCTCCAAGAGATTATTACAATAATCTAGGTGAACAAGTGCCCAATCCATTAGGAAGAGTCTTATATGTATTTCATGAGGTTTTCGGACATGGCAGATCGTTGTCTTTGGGAAGAGGTAGTGATAATCAGCATGGCGATGCAATTCGATTGGAGAATTTAGTGTTGAGGGTCGCTGGATTTAGTAATATACAAAGAAATGGCGAAGACCATGGTCCTAAAACAAAAATTCCAAATAACAGTCAATTACCAGATTATAGATAATGAAATATATTATTGTTACTTTAATAAGCATTTGTAGCTGTTTTAGCACTTTTGCGCAAGCACAAAAATATTTAGAAATGGCGAGAATAGATAGTATAAGCATCAAAAGAGCCTATCTTTTGTCTCAGCAAATCTTAGGACATGATTTAAATTCAGATTCGATTTTTGTCTTCTCAATCAAAGATAATATTATACTTGGAAGAAAAAGAGATTCTTCTTGTCTAATATATCATTTTAAGGAAGTCTTTAATTTTGGCTTACAAAAAGAAGAGTATGTCTTGCAGAGAACCCAAGAAGTAAATTACAATAAGAATTGTAAAGCCATTTTTGAAAGCAAATATAAATGTAACTCTTTTGTATATTCACAGTCAGATCCAACTATTCGAAAAAAAGCTCATTGGGATTCAGAATATCTATACTTTATGGTTTCTCTAAAAGGGAAGAAATATAAGGAATTTAATCTTCCTATATCCTATACCTCTAAAATAAAAAGAAAAAACTTTCCATTGGATCAAAGAACTCTAGATTATTTATTATATTTATTGTATTGAGAAGATGCCGTGCAAGTTCAACGGCAAGGAGTTTGATGAGGAAACGGGACTGCACTACTATGGGGCGAGGTATATGAACCCTGTAACGGGTCCGTGGTATGGGTGGATCCGTTGGCAGAGAAGTATGTATCCAAGGAAAGGCCGACTTGAATGCTGTCTTTCCTGACGGAACAACGCGTCGTACTGCGGCTACCTTCGAGTTTAATAGTGGACCATATGGTAATGGCCTACCCCTAACAACTCCTATGATGCGTTTGGTGCTGTGCCAACAAATGAGGCAGGAATGCTAAACAATGGGTATACAGGATGGAAAGTTCTTTTGCCTAATTACAATGGACGATCGGGGCTTAGAGTACATCCAGATACCAATTCACCTGGTACAAAGGGCTGTATTGGTATTGTCGGTTGTTATGAAGAATTGAAAAGTCTTGGTAACTTCTTTAATAAATATATTGGTTCTAGTGGGGAAAATAGAATGATTTTTAATTTTAATATCAAAGGCAATACGAATTATGGCAATGAAGGTAAAGCTAATTCTCGTCTTGCTCAATAGCTTATTTACTATACAAACTTGTATTAGGCAAGAAACGAAAGAAAGGAAAAAGATATATGTTGCTGAACACATTAAGAAGGAAGTTCCTATACCATTAGACACATCTGTTAATGGCATAATACTAGACGATACCGTTTCTCTAAATAACATTTTAGGGAAAAGACTTCCCGTCATAGATGTTAGTGATTATGGAGAATGCACAGTGTGCAGCAATATTGATGAATCAGAATATCTAATTCTTTGCATAAACTATGGAGGATATATAAATCAGTATGATAGATTCGTTGTCGTACCTTCCCATTCAATAACTCAATCTAGAAGAATACAACAGACTTCATTTAAAAAATTCTGTTCAGGGCTAGGTGCATATATTGGCTGTGATATGAAAGAAATAGAAAAACAAATGATGATGATGAAAAAGGTACAATATAAAACAGCAGAAGGTGTAGAGATTGTTTATAGCCAGTCTCTTCCCGATTGGCCATATCATTGCGAATACCATTTTGTGAATAATCGTCTTACTCGATATGAATTTGATTATCGTGATCCCTAAGAAACTATATGGCAAGACAAAATGAAACACTGTCACGTCTGGTCAGAAAGTTTACGCCGCCCGCATGATGCAGATAGAAGGGTAGCGCGAGGAGTCTTACAAGTCGCTTGGTACACCTCCCTATGTTCCTACAATGACGGGTGAAACGGCCGATCCCGACAACACCGGTTATGGCTATGAAGGTAATGATACCTATAAAAATAAACATGGGGATAATATTCCTCTTTATACTCCTGAGTTACCTAATGATACACCAAAAACGGCTGTTGCTGTAGAACAGCATCAAAAGCATGAACAAAAGAAGTCTAACAAAGAATAATAGTTTGTTTTATCAATGGAGAAATATTTGTTGTTTATTATCACAATGACGTGTTCCATAGGTTGTAGCTCATTCTGCAATGAGCCCACTGTCAAGATTCTACACTCTATGGAAAAGGATACCCTACTGAAATCCTTTGGCATTTCGTATGTTGATTTAAAAGGATACAAGATAATCCATATTAATAAAAGAACAAGTTGTGTTTTACAGCCGCTTGTGACATCGGATAAGGGAGAAACAAATTACTTTCGACTAAAATTGAACAAAGATAAGAATACTGTCTATTTGATAGACAGCATTTTGTCTGTCGGAGATATTCTGTACAATTCGAGAACCACAGGGATTATTTTTGGTTCATCCGTTAAATGGATAGATTTGTACATTTATTAAGATTTAGGGAGCACCTTCTTAAAACACAGCTTGGTAGACTTCAACTAACTGAGTATAATACATTGTATATAAATAACACACAATGCCATTTTCCTTAATAGCTTATAAACATTAAAAAGCCATATCTACGCATTTAACGGAAGAACCTTATTTTTCCCATTATTAAATATCAAAATGAAGATGATTTTTCGACAACAGGAGAAATTCGCTATTTTAATACAGACAAGTTGTTATCATATTGTATAGAGAATAATCTCGAAAATTCAGAGGCTGTTTGTTTTGACAATAGTGGATTGTTTTGTTTGTACATGAGTGCAGACACTTTGTTCGCATACAATATTTCCACAAAAGAAAAGAAGTCGATTTTCACTTTTGATAATCCAATGATGTATTCTGTAGAACTAAAATTAAAGAATAACATACTCACATTAATATATTATTCTAACTTTGTAGAAGACTTCTCTGACCTTAATTCAGCAAAAGTTATAAACTTTGATTATCAGGAGTAGTGAAACCTTTAATAAACAATGACAAGACAAGCTGGTAAACCTACAATGTTGCTGGTGAGCGTGTCGTCAGGAATCACGGCTACCTTGTGGCGTGTACGCCATACCGTCTATACCAAGCTCGGCAACGGCATGGAAACGACCTACACCTACGACAAACAGCGTGAACGTCTGCAGGCGATGAACCTTACGGCGGACGGTAGGGCTGTGATGGAAAACAAGTACCAATACGATGCTGTGGATAATATCTTAGGCATTGTCAATGCCGTAGACCCGACACAGGCCAATAATGGTAATAGCAGCAAAGCGAACCTCGGCGGTGCTTTCAACCACACTTATGCCTACGACGACCTTAACCGTCTGATAAAGGCAAACGGAATGGCGAAGGGTGCGAAGTATGAAATGACGATGACCTTCGGACGGATGAGCGAACCGCTCACCAAGGTGCAGAAGGTGGACTCCTCAAAAACCGCGCAGTCTTACGACTTCACCTATAAGTACGAGGACAGCAACCATCCCACCGCTCCCACGCAGATGCATGAACTTATCCACAGTCTCAGATATATGGAAGGTATATCCACTTCGGAAAAAGAGGATTACAAATATACTGACGGAACATATCTTGTTACAGAAAAGAAACAGTCTGTAGAGGAGTTGCAAACCATAGGGTTGGGTCGGTATAGGAATAAGTATAAATACACAGAAAACATGTTGCGTAGAGAACATCATTTTCAACAGCGCTTATCACATATCTCAGATGATTAAATTTTTTCTAGCTATTCTATTTGTTGTTGTGACAGGGGGGTGCACCTCTCCCTTGTCTAAATTTAAGTGTGTCTATGACGTGTATGGTGATAGTACTGTTTATTATGAAATAATAATCAATGGAGACTATCTAAGGACTACTAAATATAAACATGTTTTACTGTCCAGCTTCGACAATTTAAAAAAGACGTGGCACACTCCGGTAGATAGTGTCTTTGAGAAAAAAGATAGTGTATTTCTAAATCGAGAATTACAGGATTCACTGATTTTTCATATAGAAAATGCAGTAAGGAATGAAAAAAGAATTACTTCTTACATCTCTACCAATACATCTAAAATAACGATGACTTGGAATAAACGAACTTATGAACTCCAATATCATAACATGAAACAACGTGGCTTGATTTCATT
Source organism: Prevotella sp. HMSC073D09 (assembly GCF_001814145.1). Taxonomy (NCBI): domain Bacteria; kingdom Pseudomonadati; phylum Bacteroidota; class Bacteroidia; order Bacteroidales; family Prevotellaceae; genus Prevotella; species Prevotella sp. HMSC073D09. The sequence goes on from NZ_KV815130.1 coordinate 5,811, forward strand.
TCTAAAAAAGCACTCTCCTATTCACATAAAATGACCGATTTAAAATATGTTTGTCGAGACATGAGTATTGGAAAACTGCATTTGGTTATGAAATATATACTTCTGCATGGGATATCGGAAATATTGTTGCTGCCAAAAATGGTATTCCATGGAGGGACGCATGAATTACCTTTGATGTATATCAAGGTGGAGCAGGAGGTATTTCTACTCAGAATGCTGAATATTATGGTTGGAGTCAAACTTATACCCACATAAATTTTATAACATAGGAGTCTAATTTAAGAAATTCTGTAATTATTTTGTAGAAAGGGGATGGGCTAAATTTAAGAACTTATGGTAAAGAAAAGGTATGTTGTATTTGTGATATTCTTTTTGATGGTAATTTTGTCTGTCATAGTACGGTGTCGTCGTCATTCTGGTGTATATGCTTATCACTGTAAAGAAATAGATTTCACTTTTCAAGTCTTAGAGAAGGATACATGTGATGTCTTGGTTTTAGGAGATGGTGGTGATTCCATCTTTTACCAGGCACCATATAATGGTGGGTATTTGGGTATAGATTTTTTCTTATCTGTTGATTCTAATATTATATATTTAAGTCCTTATTTTCCTGTTATATATAATAAGGTTGAAAAGAAATATAAGATGCAATCAATAAAATCAACTTTTGAAGATGAAACTCCTTGTGCACCATATGTTAATGATAAATATTGGAATTTTAGTGGAGGTTGTGATCAAGGAAGATACACATTTAGTGTAAGTTGTGGTAAAAAAAGATATGGCTTTATCGAACCCTTAGAATGGAACTGATATCCTGATGCTGAAAAGATTAGACAAATCGACAAATGGTGGAACGCATATTAAAGAATAAAATGAAGAAAATATATTCTATTTGCATTTTTATGATGTTGCCTTTCTTAATGTCATGTAACGAAAATCATGATTTCTCACTTGATGAGAGCCGGCAACTTTTGATTGTACATAACTTCTTGCATATGGAAATAGAGTCTGACTGTCTAGATCCTAGCGAAAGTCATCTGTTCTTCATCACAAAGAAAAATGATTTTGACACTAGAAGTTGTGATACAATAAACTTTAAAAACGTATCATCTACATTGTCCGTGGAGGAAATGAACAGTAATGGTATTACTAAAAACCTTCGGAGAATTAAGTTTCGTCCCAATACAAGATATGTTGTAATCCATTCAGGAATGGGAGCTCAGGTGTATATCAAGGAATATTTCTGGGCAGATTCAAAGGGAAAATTAAGAAGAACTCGAAATCCAAAGTAGTGCTTTGTACAAAGAGGTAAATAAGCATGTGTAGTAAAGTAACGATTAAGTAGTACCTACCATGCAGCAGGACAAATAGTTCGCCTTTCGGGCAATAAACAGGGGCATGAAAGCGTTGTTATTGACAGGATAGGTTATGACAAGGACGGCCATACCGTCTATACCAAGCTGGGTAACGGCACGGAAACGACCTACACCTACGACAAACAGTGCGAACGTCTGCAGGCGATGAACCTTACGGCGGACGGTAGGGCTGTGATGGAAAACAAGTACCAATACGATGCTGTGGATAATATCTTAGGCATTGTCAATGCCGTAGACCCGACACTGGCCGATAATGGCAATAGCAATAAGGCGAAACTCGGTGGCGCTTTCAACCACACTTATGCCTACGACGACCTTA
>NZ_KV815131.1:0-1050 GCF_001814145.1 Prevotella sp. HMSC073D09
AACAATTAGTTAGATATTTACTGAATATCCCTAAGTAAAAGACATGGCACGCTCAAATTTTATCACTAAATTTGCGATATGGTGCTGCACATTTGCACCTGCTGGCTGGATAATGCCCATTGGTATAAATCGGTTCGTACGTTAATGAAAGTTATATTAAGGTATTGCGTTGGTGTTTTTGCGTATCTATTATTGTAGATGTTAGCATTTTATGGTGAAACGAATTGTTGAACTATGTCGGCGGTATTCGTCGGAGCGGTTGTCTCAGGCGAATTTTGAGCAACTTCAATACGGAGTGGCTCGAACATCAAGTGGAACATTGCGGGGCTTGATGGCCGAGGACCTTTCGTTGCCATTAGTAGCGTTAAACGGAGTTAGGCGTAAATTGCTGCAAGGCTTTAAGCAACGGCTCCATTCGTTACATCTACGTATTTCGTTCCGCCTTGTTGAAAGACCTTATTTCCTTTTCCCATGAAAGACAATTATGAAGAATATATCGCGCTGTTAAAGGAAGGTTCTTATGAGGCTTTCTCCGATTTGTACATGCACTATGCAAACAAGCTATACAGCTTTGCTTTGGTGCAAACAAGGAATAGTGTGCTTTCGGAAGACATTGTGCAAGAAACGTTCTTGAAATTGTGGAACACACGAGGACAATTGGATTGTTATGGAAATGTGCATGCCTTATTGTTCACCATCGCTAGAAATCTGATAATCGATGGTTTCAGAAAACAAATCAGGCAGATTGATTTTGAGGACTATCGCCAATCGTGTAATAAGATATCTTTATTGCCTACGCCCGAAGAACAACTTGACTACGAAGAGTTTATAAACCGACTGCAACAGACGAAGGGTCTGCTCTCTAAGCGCGCTTGTCAGATATACGAGATGAGCAGAGAAGAGAATATGCCTATCCAAGAAATTGCCGAATCGCTGAAACTATCCTCACAAACGGTTAAGAACTATCTGACATCAACCTTAAAGATTTTCAGAAAGAGGTTGATGAGGGAGTAGGGGGAGTTAAAGGAGTTAAGGAGTTAAGGAGTTAAG
>NZ_KV815131.1:1150-20185 GCF_001814145.1 Prevotella sp. HMSC073D09
GAGTTAAGGAGTTAAGGAGTTAAGCCAAATGCCTTTCAACTTTGTCAGTTGACGAGTTGACAAGTTAAAGGAGTTAAGGAGTTAAGCCAAATGCTTTTAAACTTTGAGGAGTTAAGGAGAGAAGCCAAATGTATTGGTGATGTTAGGCTAATAGGATAAGTCTGACCAGACTGACCAGACTGACCAGTCTGACTTGTCTGACCAGTCTGACCAGTCTGACTTGTCCGAAAGCTAGAATGAACTAGAAACCTAGAAACCGCTAGACACCTTTAAAGGCGTTAGCCATCTTTTCACCCTTTCACCTTTAAGCGGCGTTAGCCATTTTTTCACCTTTTCACCCTTTCACCTTTAAAAGGCGCAGCCATCTTTTCACCTTTTCACCTTTTCAATTTTTCACCTTTAAAGAAAAGTGTGCCCCAGAAGTAACCTGTTAACTCCTGGGGCTAATTAAACAATAGAGAGAGATAGCTGATGAACGAATAGTTGCATTCACACACATCATGCGTTCACCGTAAAAAGTGCGATTACCGAGCCACGTTCCCTTGCAGAGAGCCATCAGGCCTTGTTCCAATGCGAGAGCTTGCACGGCGCACATCAACAACCACAATCAGGACACCATGCCTTAGCAGTGCGCCACGCTTGCAAAAACCAACATTGGCAATGATGCTGGGATTAGCAACGTAGCCGTTCGCAACCATCTCGGCCTCAGAATGGCGCACAAGCATGCCGACACCACCCCTTAAAGCCAATCTGAAACGGTCTTCTTTTTACGATGCTAATATACGAATATTATTCGTCCCGACAAAACATTTTGACATAAAAATATCTAATACAGAAGAATTTAGATAGTTTAAGAACAGGAAACAAGTAATCCAGAACAGACGAAAGGTGGCGAAGAAAGAGGAGAAAAAGGGCAAGATATCGATGGGTATAGATTGTACTTCAAAAACGAAGTGCAAAAAATGCGGCTGCTTTCAACAGAATAATATGGAAAACATCGTGGTTTTCCTTTGCGGCTAGGGTGCGTAGTCCCGAAAAATGAGACTGCAACACAGAAATAGCCGTTCCATTTTGAAGACTCGCTAAGACTAATTGTGCAATATATAAAGAACTCATCTCGGGGCAAGGGTCATAAAATTTTGCCTCACTCCAAAAGAGATAGTCCTTATTGCTCAATATCAACCAGTAGAGGCAGCCTCTATTTTTATTGTCTTTCCATAGTGGCGGAGCTTTCTTTTGCGTTATCTCTTATTGCGCAATCACGCCCAAAACAATAGCCCAGATATCAACACATCAGGATGATAGCACAAGCTAAGACAATGGAGTACATCAGCTTACGTTGCTCGGCATATTGTTTCAACACCGATTTAGTTCTTTTCTCTTGCCTCATAATCTTTCTTCCTTTTAATGTAAAATGGCCCACCGCATGCCTTGCGATTAACCATTCCTTTGCGCAAAATTAAAGAAAAGCCAACAAATAGGCAAACGTACGAGCCAAGAAAACTTGCGAAAGAGAAAAAGCAAACAAACATCATGTATTAAAGTCGTGTTGACTTTTAATCTTTCTACAAGTTGAGAGGAGTTTATGTCTTTGTGCCGTAAAACCAAGACAAACGCTCCACTCACGTACGAAGTGCTGAACAAAGAAGTGATGAAATCTGAAATTCTGCCCCATTCGCCTGCAACAAAATATGGCTATCCTCAAAAGAGGTAGCCTGGCGGGAGTTTTTTCAATACACTCTTTACAAGTTGAAAGCATCTTCCCTGCGGCACATAATGAGGAAAAAGTAAAGCGCACTTCTTTATGTCTCTTATGTTCTTATGTCAAAATGGACGTATTTAGGTCACAATATGAAGAGATGAACGTTTTTCGTTAAGCCAGATGAACAATGTCGGGTTTGCTCGAACATGGTCATGGCGAGAAAAAGAACGATTAGCCCCTTCTACTTATAATGAGGAAAAAGTAAAGCGCACTTTTTTATGTTTCATCTGTTCTTATGTCAAAAAGGACCTATTTAGATCTACGTTGAAGTTACTATCAGAACCACCTACTTATGTTCTTGTGTCAAAAAGGACGTATCTAGGTCACAATACGAAGTGCTGAACGATTACCCCGTTCACTTATCCACTCGTCTACCCGTCTACTCGTCAACTTGCCAACTTACCAAAACCTGTCAACTTTTCAGCAAAAGTTTTAACACTATGAGTGCCCTTTTTATCCACCAACCGCCCACCTTGCCGCAAAAAAACGATTCTCGCGAGGGTTTGTTTTGATGCAAAAAGGGGTTAGTATGTGAATGCAGCGAAATGAATATTTATTTGAAAAGGCCGCCATTTGCACCACATTTGGGGCTATTTGCGGCTAAATGTACAGCAATATGGTGCAAAACGCAGTGCAATATGCCGCTAAATGCACTCCGTTTAGCACCAAAACGGAGTGCGTTTTGGTGCTAAACGCAAGGTAAAATGGTGCAAAATGCGGTACAAAATGCCGCTAAACGTAAGACGAAAAGCATAAATATCCACTGAAATTGTATAAACAAAACCTTTTAGAGCCGTTAAAAACAGAGCCAAAAAGGGCAAAACAGGCATTAAAAGTGGAGGTTTTGGGGGCTGAAAGTGGGTAATTGGGCTTGAGAAATTATGAGTTGGCAACCAAACTAGAAAGGCAAAATGGTGCAAAATGCAGGCTTTGTTCTTAAAAATAGACAAGGCGGAAGGCGAGAAAACCTAGAAATAGTAGTAATTTACCTACTTTTCAGCCTATATTTTCGCTAGAACGGAGCGAAAATTAGAACGATATTGTAAAATAAAAGATAGAGATTTAAGGTTTTGAGTTGATAAGTTGATGAGTTGGTAAGTTTGTGCGTTGATGCCTTCGTGAGTTGTTCGGCTTTCGTTAGTTTATAAGCAGTGAGTTGATTTGTCGTGCACTCCTCTCAAGTTATAGAAATTTTAAAAGTAAATACTACTTCATTATTAAAGATGTTTTTCACAAACGAAACGTCATGGCAGTGCCGCCGACAAGCAGAAACAAAACATAAAACCATGTTATATACTTACAACATACGCAAATAAATCCCGCTCCACCTTTCGTTTTTGTAAAAAATCTGTGGTATCTTTGCATTTTAATGCGAGGGATGAGGGCCGAAATCGGCAAACATTCCATACGTTTTGGCTAAGCCAATGGTTAACTTGTAGACGGCTATTGCAACCGATAATCCGTTAACTAGTTAACTAAGAAAAGAACAATTATCGACTATGGACAAAATACTTGTTACAGGCGCAAGCGGGTTTATTGGGAGCTTTATCGTAGAAGAAGCCCTTAACAGAGGCATGGAAGTGTGGGCTGCCGTAAGGAAAAGCAGTTCCAAAGAATACCTTCAAGATAAGCGCATTCGTTTCGTGGAGCTTGATTTGGGCAATGCAGAACGACTGAAAAGCCAACTCGACGGACACCATTTCGACTACGTGGTGCATGCTGCCGGGGCAACCAAATGTTTGCATCGCAACGATTTTTACCGAGTAAACACTGAGGGAACGAAGAACTTGGCCAATGCTGTGATAGAACTGAAGATGCCGCTTAAGCGCTTCGTTTTTATCTCTTCGCTCAGCGTTTTCGGTCCTGTACGCGAACAACAGCCTTACGAAGAAATACAAGAAACCGACCAACCCATGCCTAACACGGCCTACGGGCACAGCAAGTTGTTGGCCGAACAGTACCTAGACTCGCTAAATCCCAAGAACGAAGACGGCGAAATAACCGATGTGGTGTTGCCTTACATCGTGCTAAGGCCCACCGGCGTGTACGGTCCGCGCGAGAAAGACTACTTCCTCATGGCCAAAAGCATCAAGCAACACATCGACTTTGCCGTGGGATACAAACCGCAAGACATCACTTTTGTGTATGTACAGGATGTGGTTCAGGCCGTTTTCTTGGCTCTCGACCACGGCATGAGCGGCCGAAAATATTTCCTTAGCGACGGCGGCGTGTATCGTTCGTACGATTTCAGCGACCTTATCCACCGCAATTTGGGCAAGCCTTGGATGTTACGCATCAAGGCTCCCGTATGGTTCTTGCGCGTGGTTACGTTCTTTGGCGAGTACATTGGCCGAGCCACAGGGCGCATTTCGGCACTCAACAACGACAAGTACCACATCTTGAAACAACGCAACTGGCGGTGTAACATCGAACCGACGATGGACGAGCTGGGCTATCACGCCCAAGTGAACCTCGAAGAGGGTACCGCGCTAACCGTAAAATGGTATAAGGAGAACGGTTGGTTGTAACTGCATCTACACAACAATGAACTTCATCAAATCACTCTTCGCAATAGAGAAATCGCCCAGAAAGGGGCTGATGGCACTAGAATGGGTTGTGCTGGCTTACATGGCACTAACTCTGCTCATGGTGTTCTTCACTTATACCAAACTTGCCAACCCCGAATCCATGATTTGGGGGCGCGTTCGCATCGGCATCATCATCGTTGCGCTGTGGATTGTTTACAGGCTTGTGCCTTGTCGGTTCACCAAACTAACGCGCGTTGTGGCACAGCTTTACTTGCTTTCGTGGTGGTATCCCGACACCTACGAGCTTAACCGCATACTGCCCAACCTCGACCATGTGTTTGCGCAAGCCGAACAATCGGTGTTTGGTTTTCAACCTGCACTGGTGTTTTGCGATGCCATGCCTTCGGCTTGGTTTAGCGAACTGATGGATATGGGCTACGCCTCTTACTTCCCCATGATATTGGCCGTAACGCTGTTTTACTTCTTTTGCCGTTACGCCGAGTTTGAAAGAGCGTCGTTCGTCCTTATCGCCGCCTTCTTCATCTATTACGTGGTGTTCGTGGCCTTGCCCGTAACAGGTCCGCAATATTACTATCCTGCCGTGGGCATGGAAAAGATAGCGATGGGCATTTTTCCCAACGTTGGCGACTACTTCAACCTGCACAGCGAACGACTTACCAGTCCTGGCTATGCCAATGGCATATTCTATCAGATGGTGGAGCACGCTCACGAGGCGGGCGAACGCCCTACGGCTGCCTTCCCCAGCAGTCATGTAGGTATCAGCACCATCATCATGCTCCTTGCTTGGCACACGCGCAACCGCCGTTTGGTGCTCTGTCTGCTCCCGTTCTTCGTGCTGATGTGTTTCTCCACCGTGTATATCATGGCCCATTACGCCATCGATGCCTTTGCCGGGCTAATCTCTGGCGCGCTACTTTACTTTGTGCTGATGTGGGTTAGCAGGAAATGGAGTGCATAATATAGCGCATTAGTGTGGTTAAACCGCTTAGTCTATTGTTCATTTTGCAACAACAGATGCTAAATATTTCGGGTACAACGCAACAATAGCCTAAGGTTTTTGCGCGCCATCACAATATTATTGTATCTTTGTATCTACACTCGCGTGCCATTGCCCACAGCAAATGCCCTTTGCTAATTACGCTGTGCGAACGCGCGAAATGCAGTTTGTGCCCAGAAACACGTGAGGAAAGCCTGTTTCGTTAAGTCGGCATGAGCATAAAAAAGCAGGAAAATCAGACTTGTTAACTCGTCAACCCGTTAACTTGTCAACCAGAAACAACCTTTAAAGGTAGCCAATGGCCACCTTTGAACGTATATTTTTTAGCGTTATGGATAAGTTGCAAGCATTGTATGACAAGTGGAAAGCGCTTCAACCGCTTAACGAGCGCAAGCAGTTTTTGCTTAGCCAACGGTTTACTGTGGAGTATAATTACAACAGCAACCACATAGAAGGCAATACGCTTACGTACGGTCAAACAGAGCTTTTGTTGCTGTTTGGAAAGGTAAGCGGCGAAGGCAAGCTGAAAGACTTTGTGGACATGAAAGCCAGTTTGGCAAGCGTAAAGATGCTAGAAGATGAAATGAAAGCGCGCACCGCTTTAACACAGAATTTCATTCGGCAACTTCATCATGTGCTACTACGAGAAGATTATACCACGCATCGCCAATTGCCAGACGGCAGCCAAACAAGCTTTACCATCCACGCAGGCAGATATAAAACGCGCCCCAATAGCGTAATTACACGTTATGGCGAACGTTTCGATTATGCCTCGCCCGAAGAAACCCCAGCATTAATGGCAGATTTGGTGGACTGGTATAATGCCATGGAGGCCGAAGGGGTGATGTCGCCCGTAGAACTGGCGGCTCTTTTCCATTATCGTTATATTCGCATTCACCCTTTCGAAGATGGTAACGGGCGTATTGCCCGACTGTTGGTGAACTATATCCTTGCACGGCGTGGCTGGCCGATGGTGGTGGTTCGCAATCGCAACAAGAACGAATACCTCGACGCCTTACACGAAGCGGATGTTGACGTAGGTTCTTCACCATCAGCTGGTGCACATGCCAGTCTTGCACAAATTAGGCGTTTTCTTAAATACTTCAAGGCGATGGTAGCAGAAGAGTTGCAATACAACATCGGCTTTGCAACAGAACAGTCGGCTAACGTATGGTGGTACGATGGCCAAAAAATAACTTTCCGCAGTGCGTCTAGCAGTACGATGCTAATGGCAATGCAACAAACACCCGACATAACGATAGAACAATTGTCGAAGAAAGCTGGCATTGTAACGGCGGCAGTAAAGAAACAGCTGGCACAAATGACACGAAAGGGCTATATCGAACGCAGAGAGAAGGATGGCGACTGGCAAGTGTTTGTTTCATCATCTGTGTAGTTTGCAATATAATTGCGACCCTTTTTCCGCCTTTTCAAGTTGACGAGTTGACAAGTTGACAAGGCTGGTGGTTGGAGTCATTTTTCACCTTTTCACCTCTTCACCTTTAAAGGGCGCAGCCATCTTTTCACCTTTTCACTTTTTCACCCTTTTACCTTAGTCAGTTGGCGAGTTGACAAGTTAACGGGTTAACAAGACTGGTGCGCAGCCATCTTTTCACCTTTTCACTTTTTCACCTTTAAAGGGCGCAGCCATCCTTTCACCTTTTCACCTTTACAATCCTTTCCTCCTTTATGTTAAACAAAGAGAATAGCGTTCTGCCTAACAATTCGTCGTTTTTTCTAATGCCGCACCATTCCTTCACCTTAATTAATAATTGGGCTTTTATCTCACAACGCCCACTCGATAGGCAGTTGTAAAAGAAAACGGAAATGTGACGGTCGCGAATAAATGTTCTGTTTAGGAGTTTTGTGACGAATGGCAGAAAGCACTATTGTATTAAATTGTGTAAAATCCTTTGGTTGTTACAACCTAAAAGCCTAACTTTGCACCCATCATCATGCGGGAATAGCTCAGTTGGTAGAGCACAACCTTGCCAAGGTTGGGGTCGCGAGTTCGAGTCTCGTTTTCCGCTCAAACCCCAAACGGCCGCCTAAAATAGAATGCCGCAATGGTGGAATTGGTAGACACGAGGGACTTAAAATCCCTTGGCCAGTAATGGCTGTGCGGGTTCGAGTCCCGCTCGCGGCACACCTTCTAAACACTTTATCTATTATGAATAAGAATCTAATCCTTACGTTATCAGTGCTTTCTTCGTTGGCAATGACGTCGTGCTCAAAGCTTGGGCCACTCTCTGCCGACAACTTCCAAGTCACACCGACTCCGTTGGAAGCAAATGGCGGTTTGGTATCTGCTACTATTGATGCCAACTTCCCTGCCAAGTACATGAAGAAGAAAGCTGTAGTGAAGATCATCCCCGAACTGCGGTACGCGGGTGGTCAAGTGGCAACCGGCGAAGGCGCTACCTTCCAAGGCGAAAAAGCCACGGCAAACGGACAGCAAGTGCCCTACAAATTGGGCGGACGCTACTCCATGAAAACCGACTTTAATTATGTGCCAGACATGATTAAGAGCGACCTCTACCTCACTTTCGATGCTAGAATGGGAAAGAAAAAGGTGGATTTGCCTGCCGTGAAGGTTTCTTACGGCGTGGTGGCCACATCGCAACTCTACCGCGAGGCTATGGCCAACGATGGACTTTGCATCGCTCCCGACAGCTTCCAACGCATCAAGGCGCAGAAGCAAGAGGCTAACATCAAGTTCCTCATCAACCAGGCTAACTTGCGCAAAACCGAGTTGAAGAACAATTCGGTAACCGAATTCGTCAAGATGTTGAAGAAAATCAACGCCGACCGCGAAAAACTTAACTTGCGCAACGTGGAAGTTAACGCTTACGCATCGCCCGAAGGTGGTTTCGTTATCAACGATAAGCTGGCTGCAAAACGCCAGACCACTGGTGAAGGCTACGTTAAGGGACAACTCAAACAGAACAAGATGCAGACTGCTGTTGAGGCTCGTTACACGGCACAAGACTGGGATGGTTTCCAAGAGTTGGTGCAAGCTTCCAACCTCCAAGATAAGGACGTTATCTTGCGCGTACTCTCTATGTACAAGGATCCCGAAGAGCGCGAACGCCAAATCCGTAACATGAGCGAAGGCTTCCGCGAACTGGCTACCGGCATCCTGCCCGAACTGCGCCGCGCACGCCTAACCATCAATTACGAGGTTGTTGGCCGCAGCGACGAGCAAATTAAAGAACAATTTGCCGCCGACCCAACGCAACTCAGCTCGGAAGAGATCCTTTATAGTGCAACCCTTACAGACAACCCCGCCGAAAAGAACAACATCTATAAGAAGGCAACCGAACTGTACGACCAAGACTACCGCGCTTACAACAACCTGGGCGTGCTGGCTATGCAGGCTGGAAACTTGGCTGAGGCTCGCACCTACTTCCAAAAGGCTCTGGCCACTGCACCCGATGCAGCAGAAGCTAACGCCAACTTGGGTATGGTTGCGCTTTACGAGGGCAATATCTCTGAGGCCGAAACACTCATCGCTAAGGCTCAACAAGCTAACGACATCAACAAGGCTGTGGGCGCACTCAACATCGCTAAGGGCAATTACTCGCTTGCCGAGTCTACCCTGAGCAGCTATGAGAGCAACATGGCGGCTCTTGCCAAACTGATGAACAAGAACTACGAAGGTGCACTCGCCACTTTGAAGAACGTTAAGCACCCCGATGCCGTTACCGACTATCTCATGGCCGTAGCTTATGCACGCCAAGGTGACAATGCTGCTGCAACAACTGCTCTGCAAGCGGCAACCGCTAAGGATGCTCGTCTGGCTCAACGCGCCGCCGTAGACCTTGAGTTTGCTAAACTGAATAAGTAATCATGCACATCGCCCCATGCGGGGAACGATGAGTAAAGGGTTAACAATTTGCATAAACCACTATGACGACAACTTCATTTAAGTGTACAACGCTGATAGAGTTTGCGAAAATGGTTTGGCAGGTTGTTAACCCTTCGCCTTTTAAGCCTGCTAAGGCCATGCTTGCCGCGGCTGTACTCGCACCGTTACTCACTGCTTGTGGGGTGGAAGGCAACCGCTTTGAGGTGGAAGGCCATTTCCTTAAAATCAATCGCGGCGAGTTTTATGTGTATAGCACCAATGGACTGATAGACGGAATAGACACGATTAAGCTGGAAGCGGGCCGTTTCGTCTACGAAATTCCTTGCGAACGCGAAGGAACGCTGGTCATGGTGTTCCCCAATTTCTCTGAACAACCTATCTTTGCACAGCCGGGAAAGAGCGTAAAGATGGAGGGTGATGCCTCGCACCTGAAGGAGCTAACGGTAAAAGGAACGAAAGACAACAAGCTGATGAACCAGTTTCGCGAGGCCATAGCGAACGCTTCGCCACCGCAGGCTGCTAAGACAGCGGCTCTTTTTGCGGCCGATAACCCCGCATCGCCTGTTGCCGCATACCTTGTAAGGCGTTATTTCATCACCACACCAACCCCTGATTATAAAGAGGCGGCTCGCTTGTTGAAGTTGCTTTTGGCCGAACAACCCAAGAATGGCGAGCTTAACCGCATGCAGTCGCTTATCTCCGTTCTTGCCAAAACCGCTGTGGGCGCATCGCTGCCGCCTTTCCAAGCACGTTCGACAAAAGGCGAAAAGGTTAGCGAGCAACTATGCAATAAGGCACCCGTGGCCGTGTTCAGCGTGTGGAGTACCACCAACATGCAGAGCATGGAGTTGCAACGCATGCTCAATCAAAAGGTGCGTAGCTCCAAAGGTAAGCTGAAAGCGGTGGGCCTTTGCATCGATCCCATTCAACGAGAGTGCAAAGACATCTTGGAACGCGACAGCATTTCGTGGCCCAACATCTGTGACGGGGCGATGTTTGAGGGCAACGTTGCCAAGAAATTAGGGGTTTATAGTGTGCCGTTCAACATCCTATTGAAGAACGGAAAGATAGTAGCCAAAGACCTTGATGCCAACCAATTGAAAGAACGACTCGACAAATTGCTCTGAAAAACATTCACCTATGCTTGTCAAAACCTACTGCGCAGCGGTAAACGGGCTGAACGTAACCACCGTTACCGTGGAGGTGAACCTCGTGAAAGGCATGTTGTACCACTTCACAGGCCTTGGCGACGAGGCCGTACGCGAAGGGCGCGACCGCATATCGTCGGCCATTCAATACAACAACATGCGTTTCCCACGGGCAGACATCACCGTAAACATGGCACCTGCCGACCTCCGCAAGGAAGGCAGTAGCTTTGACTTGCCCTTGGCTATCGCCATTTTAGCCGCCGATAGTCAGCTGCCAACCGACCATCTAGGCGACTTCATGATGGTGGGCGAACTGAGTTTGGACGGCACTTTGCAGCCCATCAAAGGCGCATTGCCCATTGCCATTAGGGCCAGAGCCGAGAAGTTTAAGGGACTTTTAGTTCCAAAAGCCAACGTTCGCGAGGCAGCCGTGGTGAACAACCTCGATGTTTATGGCATGGAAAACATCGTCGATGTGGTGAATTTCCTTTCGGGGAAAGCACAATTCGAGCCTACCGTCATCGACACACGCAAGGAATTTTATGAGCAACAATACCGTTTCGACCTCGATTTTGCTGATGTTCGTGGTCAAGAGAACGTTAAACGCGCTATGGAAGTGGCCGCGGCTGGTTCTCACAACCTGATTATGGTGGGACCGCCAGGTTCAGGTAAGTCGATGATGGCCAAGCGTCTGCCCTCTATCTTGCCGCCGTTGTCGCTGGGCGAGAGCCTAGAAACCACGCAGATACACAGCATTGCAGGCAAGTTGGGCAAGGGCATGTCGCTTATCTCGCAGCGTCCGTTTCGTGCGCCGCACCATACCATATCCGAAGTTGCCCTTGTTGGCGGCGGCGCAACGCCCCAACCGGGCGAGATTTCTTTGGCGCACAATGGCGTTTTGTTTGCCGACGAATTGCCAGAGTTCAACAAAACCACCCTCGAAGTACTTCGACAGCCACTAGAAGACCGCAAGATAACCATCTCGCGCGCCAAATACACCATCGAATATCCCTGCTCTTTCATGTTCGTTGCCTCGATGAACCCTTGTCCGTGTGGCTATTATGGCGACCCAACTCACCACTGCGTGTGCATGCCTGGTCAGATACAACGCTACATGAACAAGATAAGCGGTCCGTTACTCGACCGAATTGACATTCAAGTAGAAATAACGCCCGTTCCGTTTAAGGACATTTCGCAGGCCGTTCAAGGCGAGTCGAGTTCCGTAATACGCGAACGCGTTATCCGTGCGCGGCACATGCAAGAGCAGCGTTTTAAGGAAGTAAAGGGCATTTACAGCAACGCGCAGATGACCGAGCGCATGATTCACCAATTTGCCGAACCCGATGCAGAAGGCATTGAGTTGCTGCGAACGGCTATGGAACGCCTAAGTCTGTCGGCACGAGCCTACAACCGCATCTTAAAAGTGGCGCGAACCATTGCCGATCTCGAACAAAGCGAAGCCGTTAAGTCGCAACATTTGGCTGAGGCCATTAGTTATAGAAATCTCGATAGGGGCGATTGGGCCGAACGAGGAAACTAAAACATCTGCCGCTAACGATGAAAATAGTATGTATTAAAGGTGGGTTGGGCAACCAACTCTTCGAATATTGCCGCTATCACGGCCTGCTTAGGCACAACAACCGTGGCGTTTACCTGCACTACGACCGTCGCCGCACTAAACAACACGGTGGTGTGTGGCTCGATAAAGCCTTCCAAATAACGTTACCCAACGAGCCGTTGCGCGTAAAATTGCTGGTAATGGTGCTGAAAATGTTGCGCAGGCTACATCTTTTTAAGCGTCTTTATCGCGAAGAAAACCCACGAGCCGTACTAATTGACGACTATTCGCAGCACAAACAACACATTACCAACGCCGCCGAGATACTGAATTTCCGCCCGTTTGAGCAGCTCGACTATGCCGAAGAGATACGAACAACGCCCTTTGCCGTAAGCGTTCATGTACGCAGAGGCGACTATTTGCTGCCAGCCAACAAGTCTAATTTCGGCGTTTGCTCGGTTCATTATTACCTCTCGGCCGCTGTCGCCGTTCGCGAACGACATCCTGAATCGCGTTTCTTCGTCTTCTCCGACGACATGGAGTGGGCCAAAGAGAACCTCAGCTTGCCCAATTGCGTGTTCGTTGAGCATGCTCAGGCGCAACCCGACCACGCCGATCTCTACCTCATGTCGCTCTGCAAGGGGCACATCATCGCCAATTCCACTTTCAGTTTTTGGGGCGCCTACCTCTCAGAAGGTTCGTCGGCCATTGCCATTTACCCCAAACAATGGTTTGCCGAGCCTACATGGAATGTGCCCGACATCTTTCCAGAGCATTGGATTGCGCTGTAAAACGATTGTTAGTTAGCGCATGCCGCTTCATTGCAGGTAGGAGACAATAGCCTATGTGTAACAGATTCAAATCCTCGACCGCGCATAACAGCTCACTTCTGGGTAGCACCAACCTTATATAATAAGGTGTCCCACGCCGCAGAACCATAAGTATAGAGGCTCTTTCGGGTATCGAAAACCAACGCAAAGACGATGTTTAACCAATAATAAAATACCGAAAATGGATACTAAAAAGAAAAAGAAGAGCAAGCTGGAGATTGACGACAGCTACGAATTACAACTAGTAAGCAAGCTACATCCCGCCCTCAGATGGGTCTTAATGCTGCCAATAGGGCTGCTTGCTATCCTTCTTGTGCAGTATGCCTATGGGTTTGTGTTCAACAAAATGCTTTCAAACTTCGACCCTAATGGCGGTGTAGCCATAGTCATTAACAGCCTATTCATGGCCATGAAGTATTGCATATTCGTTGTGGCGATGGTTGGGGTAGCCCCTGTTGTGCGAGAAAAGAAGTTCCAAGCGTCAATCGCCTGCGCCATTATTGCAGTGATTGTTTGTTTAGGAAGCACAGGATTTCTCTTATACAATGCTGGAGTCGAGAATTTAACGATGCTCATCGCAACGGGCGGTTCGGCTTTTTTGGGCATTGTATGGGCTGTTTTGAATGTCCGGTCTACGGTTTCAAAGCCACTACCTACGGAACAAGAGGGCGAACTCGCTGAGCTATAAACACATAATAAGCCTAGAACTCCTGTCTTGTTCAACCACATGCAACCTCTTGAGGTTGCCCTTCATTTGTTGTTTCTCGCTGTTTCAGAGAGGCCACTTCTTAAAGCGTGCGCGTGGCAAGTTGCCCTTCATTTGTTGTTTCTCGCCGTTTCAGAGGTATAGACCAAAGCTCATGCCTTTGTTAATAAATATATAAATAGCTCAAAACACAAAGAAAAGGCGTATCTTTGGGGCATTGTGGGTTTAAGGTGGGGCTTACAACTTGCTTTTTGCAAACCGAAAAGTCTGTTGTTTCGCTCCTTTTCCTTTCTTTTTGCGCGCAAATGGTGCAAACAAACCATCGTAAACGAGAGCAAACAAGCACGAAAACAACACTTGTTTCGCTGAGAATGGCTGGAAAAGACATGCGAAAACGAAGGGGGAATAACCGCCAAAAAACCACACCCCGTGTTCGAAACAAAAGCATGGCGAGCAGGCGATGCAAGGCTTAAAAACTGTGATACAGCTGCGACAAGTCGCTATCTACCCTTCGCCAACCGAACCAACTGCTTGCAGAACGAACCGCAACCTAGGCAAAATTATCCCTAAATAACTAATAAGATGATTAAGAAGTATATTCAAGAGAACGAAGAACGTATGCTCGATGAGCTTTTCAGCCTTATCCGCATACCCAGTGTTAGCGCGCAACAAGCGCACAAACCCGACATGCAACGTTGCGCCGAAAGGTGGAAAGAACTGCTGTTGATGGCCGGAGTAGACCGTGCCGAGGTGATGCCTTCGGATGGAAACCCGATGGTTTACGGCGAAAAAATAGTAGATCCCAATGCAAAAACGGTGCTCATCTACGGTCACTATGACGTTATGCCCGCAGAACCTTTCGAGCTTTGGAAAAGCGAACCATTCGAGGCTGAGGTGCGCGACGGACGCATTTGGGCACGTGGAGCCGACGACGACAAGGGCCAATCGTTCATCCAAGCCAAAGCATTCGAGTATGTTGTGAAGAACAACCTGCTGAAACATAACATCAAATTCATCCTCGAAGGCGAAGAAGAAGTGGGCTCTCCCAGTCTTGGCGCGTTTATTGAGAAACATAAAGAACTGCTGAAATGCGACGTGATACTGGTTTCGGACACCAGTATGATTGCCGAAGACATACCTACGCTTACCACTGGACTTCGCGGTATTGCCTACTGGCAGATAGAAGTGACTGGCCCAAACCGCGATGTTCACTCAGGACATTATGGTGGAGCCATCGCCAACCCCATCAACGTGTTGTGCAAACTCATCGCCGATGCAACCAACGAAGACGGCCGAATACTCTTCCCTGGTTTCTACGACAAGGTGGAAGAGGCCAGCGACGATGAACGAAAGATGCTTGCAAGCATACCGCTAGACCTCGAAGGATATAAGAAATCCATCGAAGTAGACGAACTTTTTGGTGAAAAAGGCTACTCAACGCTTGAGCGTACGGGTTTCCGTCCCTCGTTCGACGTGTGCGGTATTTGGGGCGGATATACGGGCGATGGTGCTAAAACGGTTATCGCCTCTAAGGCCTACGCCAAGCTTTCGTGCCGATTGGTGCCACACCAAGATTATAAAGAGATTGCCCAACTGGTAATCGACTACTTCAAACGCGTTGCACCCAAGTCGGTTAAGGTAGACATCAAGTTCCTACATGGCGGTCAGGGTTATGTATGCCCCATTGATATGCCTGCCTACAAAGCTGCCGAGCGTGGTGTAGAAATGGTGTTTGGCAAACGTCCTTTGGCTGCTCGTTTGGGTGGTAGCATTCCAATCATCTCTACTTTCGAGCAAATTCTAGGCGTTAAAACCATCCTCATGGGCTTTGGCTTAGAGTCTAACGCCATCCACTCGCCCAACGAGAACATGCCGCTAAGTATGTTCCGTAAGGGTATCGAGGCTGTCGTTAACTTCCACTTGGAGTATGATAAGTTCTAAAGAGTAAGTGGTAAAGGAGTAGAGTAGTAAGTAGTAAGTTTTGAGGAGTTAAGTAGTTAAGTTAGAAGTGTGGTGGCGTTAGCCATTTTTTCACCTTTTCACCTTTTCACCCTTTCACCTTTTGTGGCTAACTATCTTGTCGGCTTATCAACCTCAACTTGCTGCCAAACTCCACATCCCCATCATGCGATTCACTCCCCTCTCCCCCTTGGAGAGGGGTTGGGAGTGAGGCCACCTCACTCCCTTTTCTTTTTCCCCATATACCAACCAACGATGCGAAGACCCCTCTTCATCCTTTTATTACTTGCCTTTGCCTTAGCAACCATCGCTGCCGAACCCATTCGCGTGGCCTGTGTAGGCAACAGCATCACTTACGGTTACGGACTTCCCGACCCCGCAACCGAATCATATCCCGCCCAATTACAACAGAAGTTGGGCAAGACTTACGATGTACGCAACTTCGGACACTCGGGAGCAACCCTCCTTTCGCGCGGTCATCGCCCCTACATCGAGCAAGAGGCGTACAAGAATGCCTTGGCTTTCAAACCCGATATGGTAGTGATACACCTTGGCATCAACGACACCGACCCACGCAACTGGCCGTTCTTTCGCGACGACTTTACCAAAGATTACATCGCGCTCATCCGTTCGTTTAAGGCCGCTAACCCCAAAGCCGCCTTCTACATCGCCAAGATGAGCCCCATATCGCATCGCCATCACCGCTTTTTGGCAGGCACGCGCGATTGGCATAAGCTGATACAAGCCGCCATCGAACGTGTGGCAAAGGCCACAGGCGCACGCCTTATCGACTTCTATACGCCGCTGTTGCCCTTCCCGCAAATGTTTCCCGACGGATTGCACCCCAACAAAACAGGGGCAGGAGTGCTTGCGCGCGTGGTGTACGAGGCACTAACGGGCGACTATGGCGGACTGCGAATGCCCCTTGTCTTTTCTGATAACATGGTGGTTAGGCGCAACCGCGACTTCGATGTCTACGGAACGGCCAACGCTGGGCAACGCGTTGTAGCCACGTTTAATGGCGAAAAGCGCAGCACCGTGGTGCAAAACGATGGCACGTGGCGTATTGTTTTCGCCCCACCTCGCATGGGAAAGCCCTATACCCTTACCGTAACGAGCCTGCAACGAACGCTCCGTTTTAAGAATATCGTTGCGGGCGAGGTGTGGCTTTGCTCCGGACAGAGCAACATGGCGTTTCCCTTAGCCAATGACGTACTTGCCAAAGAGACACTGAAAACGGCCAACGACCCCAACCTGCGCGTGCTAAACTTCGTGCCAAGATGGGAAACCAACGATACAGAATGGCCGCAATCAGCACTCGATTCTACCAATAACTTGCAGTATATGCGCTGTAACGGCTGGCAGCAAGCCACGTCTAAAAACATGGGCGAGGTGTCGGCCGTGGCCTATTATTTTGCTAAGGTATTGCGCAGCTGTCTGGGGGTGCCCGTCGGTATCATTGTCAACGCTGTGGGTGGAAGTCCTACCGAGGCGTGGATAGACCGCCAAACGCTTGAAGACGACTATCCCGAACTGCTGAACGACCGCTTTAAAGACAACGTAATGGTTATGCCGTGGGTGGTGCAGCGCATGCGAAAGAACATTGCGCGCACTACGGATAAGTTGCAGATGCACCCCTATCAGCCCACCTATCTTTACGATGCGGCCATCCGTCCGCTTGCCAAATTCCCCATCAATGGTGTTATTTGGTATCAAGGCGAGTCGAATGCCGAGAACATGGAGATACACGAACGCCTGTTTCCACTGCTGTTAAGTTCGTGGCGAACCAACTGGAACGAGCCACAATTGCCCGTTTACATGGTGCAATTGTCTAGCATCAACCGCCCTTCTTGGCCGTGGTTCCGCAACAGTCAGCGACTGATGGCCAACACCCTGCCACATGTTTACATGGCTGTGAGCAGCGATGTGGGCGATTCGCTCGATGTTCATCCTCGCCAAAAACAGCCTGTCGGCTATCGGTTAGCACGGCTTGCCCTTTATCACCAGTACGATTTCAAGCGACTAACGCCCTGCGGACCAAGTGTGCAAAGTGCCACCCAACAGGCAAATGGCGAGGTGCAAGTGTGCTTTAATTGGGCCGACGGATTGAAAACGGCCGATGGTAAGGCCCTTCGCACGTTCGAAGTGGCGGGTTACGACGAGGTGTTCTATCCTGCCGTAGCCACCATCAAGGGCAACGAAGTAAGGCTTACATGTCCGCAAGTGCCCCGTCCCGCTTTCGTGCGATATGGCTGGCAACCCTTCACAAGAGCCAATTTGGTGAATGCCGATGGCCTTCCAGCGTCTACGTTTAGGGTGGAAGTGAAATAAAAAAGACACAAAACGGCCTCACCCCCAGCCCCTCTCCAAGGGGAGAGGGGATGTAATGTGTCTTGCGGTTTTTAAGCTTACAAATATAAGATACAATGATATAGCCAAATATTTCACGCTCCTCTCTTCTTGGCTGACAACTTATAAGGCGAGGTTGGCAGTAGTTTAGAATAATCTGTTCTTCATCAAACCACAATGAAAAAAAACAATAAATCCCATAAATCGCAAGACACATTACTCCCCTCTCCCCGTGGAGAGGGGCTAGGGACTGCGACTTTTTCTCTTGAAAAAGGCTTGTCGGTGAGTCCGGTTATTAGTTGTGGCAAGCAGGCTGTGCCTAATACGCGTTCCTTCTTCCTCAAACTCCCTTCTCCCTTAGGCACACTCCATCTCGAAAGCGATGGAGAGGCACTTACATGTGTACTTTTTGAGGGCGAGAAAGTCAAGTATCCCAAGGGTGTTACACTACAAGAGGCACCCCAACTACCCGTTTTTGTTGCTGCCCGCGCATGGCTTTCGCGTTATTTTGAAGGCCACGATCCTGGTGTTCCGCCGCCCGTTCGTCCGCAAGGCACGCCTTTTCAGCAGTCCGTTTGGCAGCGTTTGCTCACCATTCCATACGGCTCCACCACCACTTATGGGGCTTTGGCCGCGTACCTAGCAGCGCATAACGCCTCTGGGCGCATGTCGGCGCAGGCCGTTGGGCAAGCCGTTGGCCGCAATCCCATCAGCATAATCATCCCTTGTCACCGCGTAATTGGAGCAAATGGCACACTAACGGGTTATGCAGGTGGCTTGGATAAGAAGATATTTTTGTTGGGATTGGAAGGGAAGAAGGAATTTTAAAGGTGAAAAATTGAAAAGGTGAAAAGGCTTGTAAAGGTGAAAAATTGGAAAGGTGAAAAGGTGAAAGAATGAAAGGATGAAAAGGTGAAAAGGTGAAAAGGTGAAAAGATGGCTGCGCCACCACTCTTGTTAACTTGTCCGACCTGTCTGACTAGTCTGACCGGTCTGACCAATCTGACTAGAAGAGCTAGATAAGATAAACTAACCCTGCTAGCTTAA
Source organism: Prevotella sp. HMSC073D09 (assembly GCF_001814145.1). Classification (NCBI taxonomy): domain Bacteria; kingdom Pseudomonadati; phylum Bacteroidota; class Bacteroidia; order Bacteroidales; family Prevotellaceae; genus Prevotella; species Prevotella sp. HMSC073D09. The sequence continues at coordinate 19,924 of NZ_KV815131.1, forward strand.
TTAACCAAATGCTCGTAAACTCTTTAACTCGCCTGCTATCGCCTCGTCTTTTGTCCGTTTTTCCGTATGGTTTTTAACACTATGGCTGCCCTTTTTCTCCACCAAGCGTATGTCAGCGCGCAAAAAATCGATTCTCGCGACAGTTAGTTTTGATGTAAAATGGGGTTAACTTGTGAGCATGGCAAAATGAATATTTATTTTAAAAGGCCGCCATTTTCACCCTTTTAGAGGCCATTTGTTGCCAAATGTGGTGCAATATGCC
>NZ_KV815131.1:20285-22959 GCF_001814145.1 Prevotella sp. HMSC073D09
TTTGTTGCCAAATGTGGTGCAATATGCCGCTAAATGCAATGTGTTTTGCTGCTAAATGCAGTGCGTTTTGGTGCTAAATGGAGTGCGTTTTGGTGCTAAATGCAAGGTAAAATGGTGCAAAACGCGGGGTGAAATGCTGCCAATTGCGAGATAAAAAGCATAAAAATACACTGAAATGGTATAAATAAAACTCCTTTGGAGCATGAGAAACATGGCTAAAAGGGGCAAAATGGTCGTTAAAAAGTGGGGTTTTAGGGTCTAAAAGTGGGTAATTGGGGGTGAAAAATAATGAGCTGGCAACCAATCTAGAAAGGCAAAATGGTGCAAAACACAGCTTTTGTTTTCAAAAATAGACAAATAATAAGGCGCGAAAAGCTAGAAATAGGGGCTAATTGCCTTCTTTTAGGGCTTTGTTTTCGCTAGAAGGGGGTGGTGAATAATGTACGTTTTGTAAAATATTTTTAAACTTTCGGGGTAGTGAGGTGTGTTTATAAGTTTTTAAGTTTATGATGTGGTAAGTTTATGATGTGGTAAGTTTATGGGTTATTAAGTTAATGGGTTTGTGAGCTTATGAGGTGGTAAGTTAATGAATTTGTAAGTTTAGGTGCTTGTTTGAGGATAAGTTTATAAGGCTATGAGTTCGTAAGTTTATGAGCTGTTAAGTCTATGAGCTATATTTAATGCTAGTGTTGGAAAAACCACTTCTATTCTGAACGAGGCAAAGAGGTTGTTGTAATCTGTATTTTACTTGGCTTATGGCATAACAAAAAAAACGCCCGAAGGCGTTTTGTTGGGAGTACTTCCACCGGGAATCGAACCCGGATCAAAGGTTTAGGAAACCTACGTTCTATCCATTGAACTATGGAAGCCCTGAATTAATGTGCTGCAAAGTTACGTTAAAAGACGCACAATGCAAAATAAAATGCTGCTTTTGTTATGCCATGCCATGTAAAACATCGGTGTTTGCAGTGCGACGTGGGGCATAACTGGCCTTGCTTGGTGTGCTAGCTTGGCTAGCTAGAATTGGTTTTATCTAGTGTTTCTAGTTGTGCTAGTCTTTCTAGTTTTGCTAGTCTTTTTGGTTTTGTAGGTCCTTCTAGGGTTGCAGGTCTTTCCAGGGTTGCTAGTCTTTCCTGGATTTCTAGCTTTTCTAGATAGGCTAGTAAGCCCGTTTAACGGAGGACAGTGCTTTGCGAAAGCAACCTTAAGTAATCTTCCTTATGCCCATCAGTTCACCACCAACAAGCCATACGGCCCAGTTGTAGATGCGCGATAGCGTATCAGTTTGTTGCCTTGTGCGCCTTCGGCCACGTTTCCACCCGTTGAAAGGTTGTACTTGCGACGGCAATTGGCGCAGGTGGCGAACCCGTTTGCCTGCACTGTTAGCGGATAACTGTGGCGCGGAACGGCGGTAGACGAGTAGCAATTGGGGCATTGCAGGTCGTAGGCATAGAACACGGGCGGGTCTGACAGCAGGCCATAGCCCAGTATCAGTCCGTTGTTGATGCCCAAAACCACACCTCGGTTTTGGTCAACGGCTGTGGCCTTCGATGCTTGTTGTGCTCCGCCGCCACCTGCAACGAAGTTGAATTCAACATAACTGTTTTGTCCTGAGTAGCGCGTCTGCATGCTCACGGTTACGAAAACGTTGCTGTGGGGCGACATGGCCGATGCCAATACGACGTTGTTTTGCACCTGATTATCAAAGATAAAGTAGGCGCGGCGGTCCGAAAACTCGTTCTCTACCTTTCCGCACGAGCTTAATAGGGCGCAAGCCAAGGGCAAAAGCATGGCGATGAGTAATGGATGAATTTTTGGTTTGGTCATAAGCGGATTGGTTAAAGGTGAAAAGATGGGTATGGATGTCTGTTGGATAAGTTGGATAAGTCGGACAGGTCGGACAAGTCAGACTGGTCGGAAAAGCGCATGGCTAAACAGCTTTAACCCATCAAAACTACTACTTATTACTTACTACTCATTACTTACTCCTTTTCTTCTCACTCATACTTAATCACTTGCAGCAAGTCGGCAATCTTCTCCAAACCTTCCATCAAAGGTTTCTTAACCATTCCTTTAATAAAGGGGTTCAGTTCGGCTTTGATGGTTAGTTTCATCTTGCTTGCGTTGTCGCCGTTGGGTACAACTTGAATCCAGAGATTGAAATGAACGGGCGAATCGGCCGTTTCAAACTTGATGCACTTAGGTGCTTCGCGTTCCACGATGCGCAGTTTAATCTGCCCAACGGGGTTAACGCTCATCGAGATAGAGTCGTTGTCGAAGGTCATCTGTTCTAGTTTGTCTTCGGGCAACTTGTCTTTTAAGCGTTCAATGTTAGAGAGGTCGCTCAACATGTTGAACACCGCCTCTTGTTTATAGGGTATTTGTCGGATACTACTTTCGAATGTAGACATGTGTAGGGTTTAAATAATGAATGAAAAGGACTAGCAACCAACTCACAACTGACCTAACCCAGCCCACAACCAGCCTCACCCCCAGCCCCTCTCCAAGGGGAGAGGGGATGATATGCAGTGCTATTACAATGTTAGAGATAAGATAATACCGTGTAGTGGCAACGCATGAGTTGGAGTGCGCCCCGACCCTTCCAATGTTAGAGATAAAATTATGCAGTGTAGCGGCAACGCATTTCACTCCCCTCTCCCCTTGGAGAGGGGCT
>NZ_KV815131.1:23059-32814 GCF_001814145.1 Prevotella sp. HMSC073D09
CCTTGGAGAGGGGCTGGGGGTGAGGCCGGTTGTGGGGTTGTTGTGGGCTAGTTGTGGGGTGGTTGTTTGTTTATTTCTTAGGGTTCCACTCCGCAGGATTCAGTCGCCACTCGTTCAACAGCACCACATCTTCCTTGGCGATGTATCCCGTTTCAACGGCTTTTTGCACCACGTGCTCGTAATCGGTAAGTGTTACCAGTTTTACGTCGGCCGCTTTAAACGCGTCTTCGGCAACGGCGAACCCGTAAGTGTAGGCCGCAACCATGCCCACAACTTCGCAACCAGCCTTTCGGATAGCCTCGACAGCCTTCAAACTGCTACCTCCTGTGGAGATGAGATCCTCGATAACTACCACCTTCTGACCCGCTTTCAGGTCGCCTTCGATAAGGTTTTCCAGTCCGTGGTCTTTGGGTTTGCTCCTTACATACACAAAAGGCAGTTGCAGCGCATCGGCCACTAGCGCGCCCTGGGCGATAGCCCCCGTGGCAACACCAGCCACGGCATCGGCTTGTGGAAAGTGTTCGAGCACGGCATGTGCCAGTTCGAGCTTGATGAAACTGCGCAGCTGGGGGAACGATAGCGTACGGCGATTGTCGCAATAGAAAGGCGACTTCCAGCCCGATGCCCATGTAAAGGGGTCGTTGGGTTGCAACTTAATGGCGTTAACCTGAAGCAGGCGTGCTGCAAAATCTTTCTTGATGTTGTCCATATCCTTGTGTGGGTTTATTGGTTTGGGGGTTAAGCCCGTTGTGTCCGCTTGCTATGTGTGCGGCATAGGGTTTGTCGTCCCACCATATACTATATATAATAATGTGCAAAGTTACGCTATTTATCCTATCGGGCAAAATTTATATGGCGCGTTCTGATGGCTAACGATGGCGAAGTAAATGGCGATGGAGATAGTTTAACGTCTTTTATTAATGGCATGGCGAAACATTTTTTTACATTCTTTTCGGTGTTGGATGGTTCGTTTTTCATATCTTTGTAACCATCTACGAATACCTAAACCCCCAATGGCGCTTATGTTAAGAATGCCAACGACAGGCCGTTTTCGAGCCAAATGGTTAGCGATAAGGCTGATTTTCGCACTGCTGATGCTGTGCGGAACGGCGGCTGTGCGTGCCCAAAACATTGTTGAAGGCACGGTGTTAACAGATTCGCTCAGCCCTAACGCCCGCTGTACCGTAACCCTTTACGATAAAGACGATAAGCAATGGCAAGCTTTGGCGTGCGACGAAAAGGGGAAATTCCGCGTGGAGAACGTGCCGAACGGCCCACTTCGCGTGGAGGCGAAGGCCATTGGACATGTGGCGCAGAGCAAGAAAGTGTTTCTCTTTGGAAACACAAAGATGCAGGTTGACTTCACGTTGAAGTCGGAGGCCATCAACTTAAAAGAGGTGGAGGTGAAGTCGAGCCCAATGATTGTGAACGGCGATACCACTACCTACATCGTATCGAGGTTTACTACGGGGCGCGAAAAGGTGCTGAAAGACGTGGTGAACAATCTTCCCGGCGTGCGATACGATGATAAGGACAACTCGTTAACCGTGAACGGCAAGTGCGTGAGCAAGGTGTTGGTGGAGGGCGAAGACCTCTATCAAGGCAATGTGTCTACGCCAATGGAGAACCTTCCCGCGTCGGGTGTAGATAACTTGAAGGTTATTGACAACTATTCGGAGTACAATGTGTTCTCTGGTTTCAAGAGTAGTAACCAAACGGTGGTTGACCTTTCGATGAATAAGAGCATGCACGGACGACTGAAAGGACAGGCCGAGGCGCAGGGCGGACTGCTAAATAAGGTGATGACGAAGGGTTCGGCCATGCTGCTGGGCAAGCGAATGATGGGCAATATCATCGTGGGAGGCAACAATACTGGCGATAAACTGATACAGCCTGCCGACATCGTGAACATGAATGGCGGGTGGAGCGAAATGCTTTCGGGCGATGACCCGATGGCTAGCATGCGTAAGACGTTTACCGATTACGCCATGATGCTGGACTATCGCGAGAACGTTTACCGCCGGAATAATGGGCTGGTGTCGCTTAATACGGTGTCCACACCTGGCAAAAACATGAAGATTTTGTGGAACGGAATGGTGGGAGCCGACCGTTATCGCATGAAAAGCACCGACCATTACGCCTATCATGGCGGACTGGCGTACACCGATTCTACACGCGAACTGCAAGATAAACGCCACTTCTTGTCTAATATCAAGTTCAAATTGGCCAACCAAAAGAACATGGAACTGACGTTAACCAACCGCAGTTACTTTGGAACGACCGAAGGAAATACCGACCGACAGCTGCAAAGCGTTGGCCTTAACGAACAGACGAAAGGGCGATTGGCCATGATAAACAACGCTTTGGTGTGGCTTTATCGGCATGGGAAGAACGTGTTTAGCTACAAGGCCGACCTTAACTTCTTGTTCAGTAACAACCGTTACGACTTTTCTTCGCAACCAACGCCGCTCTTTAAGTCGCCCGCTTTGCATTCGGAAATGAACATACGCAGGCTTGAATTTACGGGTTCGGCACAATATGTGCGTCGATTTGCCGATGATTACTTCTTGCGGATAGCCTTGCGCCACGGTCTAGAAACCTTCTCTACCACCGTAAAGGGCGACAGCGCGGGCATGGATAACCCTGCTTTGAAGATGCCTTATCGCTTTTACGACAACGGCGCAGAGTTGAGTTTGAATAAAGATCAGGGTAAGTTTAGGTTCGGCATTGGCGGCATATTCCATCATTTCAGCCTGCATTCATCGCGCCCCTTGTCGTTCGGTGTCTCGCCAAAGATGGCCGTCTCGCCGTTGTTCAACATCAGTTATCGTGTTAGTATGATGCATTACGTTGAACTTCGACTTAAAAGCACGTACCAATTGGTGGGTGCTGGCGCGGTGTTCGATGGCCCTTACATTGCCGATTTCAGGCGTGTGAGCTATGCGCAGATAGAAAATGCGCTCGCACATACCACCGAACTCACGGCGATGCAGGTGTATGGCAACCTATTTAAGGGCATAACCCTATTTAATATGGTGTCGCTAAGCTACAACCACAACGCCTTGGCCTACGATTACAGCATGGCCGATGGGTTGGTTTCGCATGTCGTCAGTCGCAATGTGTCGGGTGGAAAGGGGCTCACTTTTGGCTCGATGATGGAGAAAAAGCTAATAAGCACGCCGCTTAACTTCCGTCTTTTCGGCGGATTGAGCCTTGCGCGCTCGCCATTCTTCTACCAAGGCGTGGCGCAAACGTTGAATAGTCGTTCGCTCAACCTCAACCTTAACGTCAAAACCTACTTCAAACGTGGGTTCAATGGCGAACTGTTCGCTGCCGCAGCATGGGCAAACGATAAGAGCAAGCTGCTGCGTTCGCACCAAAACGATTATCGTTTGGAGGGCGAATTGGGCTATATCGCCAACAAATGGCAAGCATCGGTGAGGCTGGGACAATGTTGGCGCAAGGTAACTGGCAGCGGAACAGACTATACAGCCTTGCGTTTCGGCATGGAATACGACCTTAACAAGCACATTCGCTTAAAGGCATCGGCGCAAGACATGCTCAATCTGAGGGAACGACTGATGCAAGAACGCGTGGTGGATAACTACTACGTTAGCACTCGTAACATCCATTACATGCCCGGAAACGTGATGGTTGGGGCAATGGTTACCTTCTAAGTAGTACCCCAAACGGTAGATTTACATAACACTTAAACAGATAAACGTATGAAAAAAATCCTATTATCTCTCGCCGCAATGCTGTTTGCGGCCATACCTATTGCAGTTAACGCCCAACAACTAACCGTTGAATACGAAACGCGCGTTAATGCAAATTCGCCCGATGCAATGAAAGAATCGGGTCTGCCCGACGAGATGCGCAAAGCGTTGATTAGTGCGGTGGCCGATGTTAAGGCTTACTACATCATGTGTATAGACGGCGGACAGGTTGAAGGTCGCGCGCAAGCAGCGAAAGAAAAGCAAATGATAACTTTCATGGGACAAACCATTGATGCCAACGAGTTTGTGAAAAATCAGCTCGAAAACATCATATACTTCAACAAAGACACCAAAAGGCAGGTGTCGAAAGTGGTGGTTATGGGTAAGCATTATTTGCTGGTAGACCCCTTGAAACCCGATACCTTCGACGTAAAACCCAATGAAAAGAAAGACATCTTGGGCTACGAGTGCATGAAGGCGGTAAGCAAAGACGGCAAACAAACCATTTGGTTTACCAAGCATATCCCCGTAGATGCTGGGCCTTTGTACACGGATGTGGGCGGATTGATACTCGAAGCCGAACTGAAAGACCAAATCTTCGTGGCCAAGAAAATCTCGATGAGCGTAGACCATGCCTTGAAAGAACCCACGGGAGGCGAAGAAATGACCGAAAAGGCCTTTAAGGAGAAGATGCAAAAGTACGTGGAAATGATGCGTAGAGGGCAGTAAAGGCCAAACAATAGCCAGGCGATGCAGGCCAAAGCCTGGCCTTTGATGCCTTTCTTATCAAAGAAGGGCCGGCTTTTCATGCCCGTATTGCACGCTTTGTTCTCCTTGATTAACAAGTTCTTCTAATGATACTTGCTGTCCTTAGCCTGCTTAAAACCCAAAAAAAATCACTACCTTTGCATCTACTTACAGAAAAATCGAAATACAACAGCATGAATATTGAAAGCGAGATAATAGCAACCGTAGTGAAAGCGGTGAAAGAATGTTTTGGCCAAGACGTGCCAACAACGATGGTTCAGTTGCAAAAGACAAAGGCCGAGTTTGAGGGAAACCTCACGCTCGTGGTGTTCCCTTTCCTTAAATTGTCGAGGCTGAAACCCGAAGACACCGCCCAACAACTGGGCGATTATCTGGCACAGCACTGCAAAGTGGTGCAAAGTTTCAACGTGGTGAAGGGTTTTCTAAATCTCACTATTGCTCCCGCAGCTTGGATTAGCTTGCTCAACCGCATCGATAGCGAACCTCGTTTCGGCGAAAAGGCCGTTAACGGGCAGTCGCCACTCGTGATGATAGAGTATTCTTCGCCCAATACCAACAAGCCTTTGCACCTTGGACATGTGCGAAACAACCTCCTCGGATGGTCGTTGGCCCAGATAATGGAGGCCAACGGCAACCGCGTTGTGAAGACAAACATCGTAAACGACCGCGGAATACACATCTGTAAGTCGATGTTGGCCTGGAAAAAGTGGGGCAATGGCGCTACTCCCGAAAGTACGGGAAAGAAGGGCGACCACCTCATAGGCGACTATTACGTGGCCTTCGACCAGCATTATCGCGCCGAATTGGCTGAACTTACGGCCAAATTCAAGGCTGAAGGCATGGCCGACGAGGAGGCAGAGAAACGCGCAAAGGAAGACTCGCCGCTGATGAAAGAGGCGCACGACATGCTTGTGCGCTGGGAACAGGGCGACGAAGAGGTGCGCGCACTGTGGAAAAAGATGAACGATTGGGTGTATCAAGGCTTTGACGAGACCTACAAAGCAATGGGCGTTGGTTTCGACAAGATATATTATGAATCGGAAACCTACCTCGAAGGCAAGGCCAAAGTGGAAGAAGGATTGGCCAAAGGGCTGTTCTTCCGCAAACCCGACGGCAGTGTCTGGGCCGACCTAAGCGATGAAGGACTCGACCAAAAGCTATTGCTCCGAGCCGATGGCACAAGCGTTTACATGACCCAAGACATCGGAACGGCCGACCTCCGCTTTAAGGATTACCCCATCGACAAGATGATTTACGTGGTGGGTAATGAGCAAAACTACCATTTCCAAGTGCTTTCCATCCTGCTCGACAGGCTTGGATTTAAGTGGGGAAAAGAGCTGGTGCACTTCTCTTACGGTATGGTTGAACTGCCAAATGGCAAGATGAAGAGCCGCGAAGGTACGGTGGTAGACGCCGACGACCTGATGGAAGAGATGGTTTCGGCCGCTCGTCGCACCAGCGAAGAGTTGGGTAAGTTTGCCGATATGACCGAGAACGAGCGCAACGAGATTGCTCGTATCGTGGGCATGGGTGCGCTAAAATACTTTATCCTTAAAGTTGATGCACGCAAAAACATGCTCTTCAATCCCGAAGAAAGCATCGACTTCAACGGCAATACAGGCCCATTCATACAATATACATACGCCCGCATACGCAGCATTATGCGTAAAGCCGAGGCCGAAGGCATTGTCCTGCCCAGCGTTTTGCCCGATACGCTGCCCCTAAACGAGAAAGAAGTGCAGCTTATCCAAAAGCTCAACAGCTTTGAAACGGTGGTAGAACAAGCCGGAAAAGATTACAGTCCCAGTGGCATTGCCAACTATTGCTACGAACTGACCAAAGACTTTAACCAGTTCTACCACGATTACAGCATCCTCAACGCCGAGAGTGCCGAAGCCAAAACATTGCGCCTAGTGTTGGCAAAGAACGTGGCCAAGACCATTAAGAACGGCATGCAGCTGCTGGGCATCGAGGTTCCAGAGAGGATGTAAGCATGGCATCGCAACTCGTTAACCCGTCATCGCACCGCAACGACACCGTGTTGCCGCTGCCCGCAGAGGTAAAAGCCGATGCGTGGGCGGTGGATGCCGCTTGTTCGGGCAACCCCGGACCGATGGAATACCAAGGTGTCGACCTGCAAACGGGCTATCCCGTGTTCCACTTTGGCCCAGTACACGGCACCAATAACATCGGCGAATTTCTCGGCATTGTTCACGCTTTGGCCTTAATGCAGCAGCGGGGCATAACCGATAAGGTGATATATTCCGACAGTTATAATGCCATACTCTGGGTACAAAAAAAGAAATGCAAAACCAAACTGGAACGCAACGCCAAAACCGAAGCACTTTTTCAGGTGATAGAAAGGGCCGAACGCTGGCTGCAAAGTCATGAGATTAATACACAAATAATTAAATGGGAAACCTCAAAATGGGGGGAAATACCTGCCGATTTCGGGCGAAAGTGAAAACTTTCGCCCTTTTTTTGATAATTGTTAGCTTTTTTCTTGGTGGTATGTTCTTTTCTTTTTACTTTTGCGGAGTAAAAAATAATTAAGAACTTAAATGCTTTGGAAATGAAAAAGACTTTTATCGCATTGTCATTACTTGCCATGCCTACCATGATGTGGGCACAAGGCGATAACGAGATTAACATCGACGCGCAGGTACGTGCGCGCGCTGAATATCGCAACGGTTATATGCAGTTACGCCCCAAAAGCGCACAACCGGCATCGTTCATCGAAGAGCGTGCTAGGCTTGGAGTGGGTTTCGAACGTGGCGACGGGCTTAGTGCCAAGCTCTCTGTTCAACAGATTAGCGTTTGGGGGCAGTACCGTCAGATTGAAACAGATGGAAGTATCATGATGAACGAGGCCTGGGGACAGTACAAGTTCGGTGATGGTTTCTTCGCTAAATTGGGTCGTCAAATCCTCTCTTACGATGATGAGCGCATCTTCGGTGCACTCGATTGGAACGTAGCCGGCAGAAGTCACGATGCTTTAAAGCTGGGTTACGAGAACGATATGCACAAGCTGCACCTTATCTTGGCATACAACCAAAGTGGAGAGAACTTGCTTGGAACAAAGTTTGCACCTGGCCAACCCTACAAACACATGCAAACCTTCTGGTACCACTATGGAAATGAGGATAACCCATTCGGCATTTCTGCTTTGCTTTCTAACTTAGGTTGGGAGTATGGACCCGGAGCTGAGGGTGATACGAAGTACATGCAAACCCTCGGCACCTACGTTACTTATCGCCCCGAAAAGCTCGACTTGCAGGCTTCTGCTTACTATCAAATGGGTAAACGTCCAACAGGCGACACGAAAGTTTCTGCTTGGATGGCTAGCGTTAACGCAGGTTTCATGCCCAACGAGCAATGGAAGTTTAACTTGGGCTATGATTATCTGAGTGGTGAAGACGGGAAGGGAGACACTTATAGTGCATTCGATCCCCTTTATGGAACGCATCACAAGTTCTATGGAGCAATGGATTACTTCTATGTAAGAGAACATCGTAGCCTTGGCTTGCAAGACATTCAGCTGGGTGTTACCTTTACGCCTACTGAAAAGCTTGCATTGAAAGCTAACGGACACTATTTCATGGATGCAGTGAAGACGGACGGCAAGGACCAAGGCCTTGGTGGAGAAGTTGACCTGCAACTCGACTATGAGATAACGCAAGATGTGAAACTGACAGTTGGTTATTCCACCATGTTGCCAACTAAGACTATGGATGGAGCCGATGCAGAAAACTACAAGCGTTGGCAAGACTGGGCATTTGTTTCACTCAACATCAACCCCCGTATCCTATCGTTTAAGTGGTAACAGTTGTTATTTAGCGTGTAGCAACCCAGTCTGCGGTGTGCCTTAATGGTGCGTTGTAAGGCATGGTGCTGCAAATAAACGCAGATAACTACATCGCGATAATATTTTATTAAACGCCACCATCATATCTTTTGTTGGTTTACTGCTAGTAGGTAAGCGAGCAAAAGATATGGTAGTGGCGCTTTGTTGTTTTAGTGAGAGAGCCAGTTGGAGAAGCAAAAGGAGAGAGATAGGTTGCCTTATAATTGCCACAGCACTAGACAATCCTGCCATTTTGTCCGCTGGGCAACCTATCAGTCCTGGTGGCAGCCAGTCTTCCGTAAGCAAAGTTAGCGATATATTTTCTGCCGAGCAAGGGTAAAACGATAAATCCAAATTTGTCCTTAGAACAATCTGCTTTTATTTTGCCAAAGACAACACTGAACACTCGCAACAGGTAACTGGGCGTTCGTATTTCAAACAACAGAGTAACATTTTCATCTTTTCACCTTTATGAGTTATGGAGTTAAGGAGTTATGGAGTTAAGGAGTTAAGCCAGATGTGTAGGTGGCGCAGCCATCTTTTCACTTTTAGGAGTTATTGAGTTAAGGAGTTAAGCCAAATGTATGGGTGGCGTTAGGCTAATAGGACAGGTCCGGCTTGTCCGGCTTGTCCGACCTGTCCGATTTGTCCGACTTGTCCGAAAGCTAGACTGAACTAGAAATCTAGGAACCGATAGACAGCTTTAAAGGGCGTTAGCCATCTTTTCACCTTTTCACCCTTTCACCTTTTCACCCTTTCACTTTTTAACCCTTTCACCCTTTCACCCTTTCACCCTTTCACCTTTAAAACATCCTTTCACCTTTATAAGCCCCTCAATGGAGAACCCTTGTTTTGTAGCAGTTGTTGTGTTGGACTTATACAATGCCAATAAGTCTGCGACCAATCTTGTGTAATCCCTCAACGATACGTTGTCTTTGTTGTGGGCGAGCCTTTTTAAGGCCGTTAGCATAATGGACTCAATTGCCTCTCGTTCACCCCAGAGGCGCGCGATATGGCTGCAAGACTAGCGTATGGCTCGCATGAACGAAGAAGGGCGGCCGTGTCTAAATGGTAGTCAAATTCGTATTCGCCATTACGCAACCATTGGGGTACGTCTTCGCCATCTGCAATCATTCCCTCGATATGAAACCGCAATGTTGCAGCTATTTCTTTTACCAGTTCGTCGTAAGTCTTAGCTGTAAGCACAACGCTACCAGGTACATTGTGGCCTAAGCTGGCACCAAAGTTGTGGTCGTACCATTCTATATTTACTTTTATCTTTTTCATAAATGCTGTTGTTTAATGTTTGTTGACTAGTGCATAGGTTATGTAAAGCAGGAAGATTTCTTATTTCCACCCAGCCTGTTTCCAAATACTGTTTAACAAGAACTGGCTTAAACCCCAATCGGTCGTTAGACCGCTTACCT
>NZ_KV815131.1:32914-34011 GCF_001814145.1 Prevotella sp. HMSC073D09
CTGTTCATCTTTCGTTTGCTTGTCGGCATCTTGCTTGTCTTATTCTCTTGACGTAGCCCGCTACGCCTTCAAGAATAAGACAAGCAAGATGCTCAACAATCAAACAAAATCTGCACAGGCTCTAACAGCCGATTTGGGTTAAATCATCGCTAGCCTTGCCTCTTATCGTTACTTTCCCTTTCTTTGTAGGGTGTTTAAATTGTCGATGGTCGCCCTTTGTGGTGCTGATCACACGGCCATTTGTTTACAACATCTTGAAAACTTACTTAACTTTATACCCCTTCATCTGTGTTGCGTATTATTATCATGCAATACAAAAGTAGTAAAAGTAATGCTGATTTACAAGCTAATGTCAAAAGAAAAGTTTCAGTGTGTTGTTTAAGCCCAATCGCCCGTTTAGATGTTTCTGAAAACAATGTGGTGCGAAACGGCACGATAAAAAGACAGACATTGTGTCGTAATCTGTCTGCCATCTTTGTTATGTCAACATAAGATAGCCAACTCCTCTCGTGTGCGGAGTGTAGAACGGAACAACCCTTTGGCTTATGAACACACGAAAATCCAACTCCCGAATACATCAACGCGCCAACTTACAAACTCAAGAACTATTCAACTTACAGACTCAAGAACTCATCAACTTGCAAACTCAAGAACTCTTCAGCTTATAAAATCAAGACCTCATAAACTTACAAACTCATCAACTTACAAAAAATAACAGCCCATAAACTTATAAGACTCTTCAACTAGCAAGCTCACAATCTCACCAACTCAAAACCTTAAATTTTTATTATTTATTTTACAATAGCTCTCTAAATTTCACTCCGTTCTAGCGCAAATTTAGGCTAAAAAGTAGATAAATGGCCACAAATAATGGCCTCTTACGTCTTCCAATATGTCCGTTTTAAAGAAAAAGACCTGCATTTTGCACCATTTTGCCTTTCTAGATTGGTTGCCAACCCATGATTTTTGCAGTCCAAAAACCTACTTTTAGGCCTCAAAAACCCACTTTTTAACGAACATTTTGCCCTTTTTAGCCTGGTATTTCATGGTTCTTAAAGGTTTTGTTTATACAATTGCAGCGTATTTTTATGCTTTTC